>DATACE010000062.1:0-2628 GCA_036259215.1 Burkholderiales bacterium
TTCTTCTTCATCTTCGTGCTGGGCGGGCTCACCGGCGTGATGGTCGCGGTGGTGCCGTTCGACTGGCAGGTGCACGATACCTACTTCGTCGTCGCCCACCTGCATTACGTGCTGATCGGCGGCATGGTGTTCCCGCTGCTCGCGGCGTTCTATTACTGGGTGCCCTACACGAGCAGGAATGCGCTGTCCGAGCGCGTCGGGCGCTGGGTGTTCTGGCTGGTATTCCTGGGCTTCAACGTATCGTTCTTCCCGATGCACATCACCGGCATCGTCGGCATGCCGCGGCGCGTCTACACCTACCCCGCCGGCATGGGCTGGGATGCGCTCAATCTCATCTCCACGGTGGGCGCGTTCATGATCGCGGCGGGGGTGCTGCTGCTGCTGGTGGACGTGGCGCGGCGCTTTCGCATGTCGGCGGAGGGCAACGCCGGCAACATCTGGAACGCCGGCACGCTGGAGTGGCTGCCCAACGGCAACTATTCCAACCGCAGCGTGCCGCTGGTGACGAGCGCCTATCCCCTTTGGGATCAGCCCAACCTCGCGCAGGAGGTCGAGGAAGGCCGCCACTACCTGCCAGGCGCGGCGACCGGCGGGCGCGACACGCTGGTCACGAGCGCGCTCGACGCCCGGCCGCAGTTCGTGCTTCGCCTGCCGATGCCCGGCTGGGCGCCGCTGATCGGCGCGTGGTTCACCGCCGCGTTCTTCTTCTCGCTCACCTTCAAGCTGGTGCCGCTCGCCGTGCTCTGCGGCGTGGTGGCAATCGCCGCCCTGCTGCACTGGGGCTGGGGCCTCGATCCGCCGGCGAGCGATCCCCCGGTGGACATCGGCGGCGGGTTGCGCCTGCCGGTGTACGCGAGCGGGCCGATGTCGCAGGCCTGGTGGGCGATGGTGGGGCTGATGCTGGTGGCCGGGTCGCTCTACGCCTGCCTGCTGTTTTCCTACCTTTACCTGTGGACCGTGTCGCCGGCGGTCTGGCCGCGCGACGTGCCCAGTGCGGGATTCCCGGTGGCGTCCGCCGTTCTGCTGCTGGCGAGCAGCGCGGCGGTGGCGCTCGCCAACCGCGGCGTGAGGCGCGACGGCCGCTGCTGGCCCCTTGCGATGGCGATCCCGCTGCTCATCGCCGCGTTTGCCGTGAACCTGCTTTCCCAGGGCGCGGTATCGCCCACGGCAAGCTCGTACGGCGCCATCGTCTATGCCATCGTCTCGTGGGACGGCTTCTTTGCCGCCTGCGCCACGCTGCTCGCGCTATTTGCGCTGGCGCGGCGCCGCGCCGGGCTGCTCGACCGCGAGCGCCGCGTGACCTTCGACAACGCGCGCCTGTTCTGGCACTACAGCGTCGCGCAGGGGCTGGCCGGCCTCGCCATGGTGCACGGCTTCCCCAGGCTCCTCACATGAGCACCCGCTCCGATCGAAGCTTCAATCGGGGTCAGAGCCCGGTTACCCATTCGGGCTCTGGCCCCGATTACGGTTTTGCGGCCACGGCGCTGAGAATGTCCTCGGGGGTGATTGTCTGGGCGCTGCATTTTGCCGCGGTCTATGGTTTTACGGCGCTTGCCTGCGCTCGCGGCTTCGGCGCGCAGGCGCCGGCAGTGACCGCAATCGCGACCGCAGTCGCCGCCGTCCTCGCTATTGCAATCATCCTCAGGAATCTGAACGACGAGTTCAGCCGATGGATCAGCGCAGCGGTGGCCGGCGCCGCGCTGCTGGCGATCCTCTGGGAGGGATTGAGCGCGTTCATGGTGCCCAATCCATGCGCCTAGCCGCGCTTTTTTTCCTCGCCATTCTGCCTGCATGCGGGCAGCAGGCGGCGCCGGTCCTGGGCGGCGATCCCGACAACGGCCGGCTGCTGCTGCGCCAATTCGCCTGCGGCAGCTGCCATTCCATTCCGGGCGTGGCAAACGCCGACGGCAAGGTCGGCCCGCCGCTGGAAGGGATCGCCAAGCGCGTGTACCTGGGCGGCGTGCTGCCGAATACCCCGGAAAACATGGCATCGTTCATTCGCGCGCCGCACAAGGCCGACCCCAGAACCGCCATGCCGGACATGGGCGTCAGCGAAGCGCACGCGCGCGACATGGTGGCTTACCTCTACACGCTCGAATGAAGTGGCTTGCCGGCTTCCTGCTGCTCGCGGGCGCCGCCGGCGCCACGGTGCTCTACGCCGGCTGGTACGACATCTCCGCGACCGACCAGCACCTGGCACCGACCTACCGGCTGCTCGACACCGCCATGCGCCGCTCCGTCAAGTTCCGCGCGAAGGACATCGAGGTGCCCGACCTTTCCGACCCGGGGAAGGTGCAGGCCGGCGCATTTCTTTACCGCCAGCACTGCCAGCAGTGCCACGGCGCGCCGGGGGTCGCGCCGGTGCCGTTCGCGCTGGGCATGACGCCGGTGCCGGTGCCCCTGGTACACACCGCCCGCAGCTGGACGGCGGCGGAGATGTTCTGGGTAGTAAAGGAAGGCATCAAGATGACCGGCATGCCGGCGTGGAAATACCGGCTAAGCGACGCGCAGATCTGGTCGGTGGTGGCTTTTCTGCCGGCCATGGCACGGCTTACGCCGGAGCAGTACGCTAAGCTGCCCCTGGTCCCGCCGCCGGCGCTCAGCGAATCCTACGACGGTCAAGCGAGC
>DATACE010000063.1:0-2696 GCA_036259215.1 Burkholderiales bacterium
GCCTGCCCGCTTCCGGTAGTGGTCGGCGTGGGGCATGAGACCGACTTCACCATCGCCGATTTCGCCGCCGACCGGCGTGCGCCCACCCCCACCGCCGCCGCCGAGCTCGCCAGCCCGTCGCGCGCCGAGCTCCTCGCGCGCCTCGCCGATTGCGCGCGTTGCCTGGCGCGCGAGCTGCGCCGTCGCCTGGAGTACGCGGCCCAGGGGCTGGATGCCTGCGCGCGCCGGCTGGTGCATCCCGCCGAGCGCCTGCGCTCGCATGGCCAGCTGGTCACGCAGCTTTCCGCGCGGCTGGGCTTTTCCTTCCTTCACGCGGTGCGCTCTTGCGAGGCGAAGCTCGCGCGGCTCGCGGCGGCGCTCCGCAGCATGGACCCCCAGGCGGTGCTGGCGCGCGGCTACAGCATCACCTACACGGGCGCCGGCGAAGTGCTGCGCGACGCCGCGCAGGTGCAGCCGGACGATGCGCTGCGCACCGCGCTGGCGCGCGGCGAGGTGCGCAGCATCGTGCGCAAGCGGGACCCGGCGTAATGGGCCACCGCCTTTCGAAAATCACCACGCGCACCGGTGATGCCGGCGAAACCGGCCTGGGCGACGGCTCGCGCGTAGCCAAGGACAGCGCGCGCATCGCGGCGCTCGGCGACGTCGACGAGCTGAATTCGGCCATCGGCCTGCTGCTGGCCGAAGAGGTTCCGCAAGCGTTCCGTGCGGCGTTCTCCGAAGTTCAGCACGACCTTTTCGATCTGGGCGGCGAGCTCAGCATCCCGGGGCACGAGCTGCTGAAGGAAACACAGGTGCATCGCCTGGAGGAGCGCCTCGAAGCCTGGAACGCCGGCCTGCCGCCGCTCAAGGAGTTCATCCTTCCGGGGGGCAGCCGGGCGGCCGCGGCAGCGCACCTTGCGCGCACCGTTTGCCGGCGCGCCGAGCGCACGGTGGTCGCCCTCGGCCGCCACGAGCCGCTCGGCAGCCACGCGCGGCGCTACCTCAACCGGCTTTCCGACCTCCTGTTCGTCGCCGGCCGCGCGCTGAACCGGGCGGCGGGGCGCGGCGACGAGCAATGGCGGCGCGAGCCCTAGGCCGGCTGCTAAGCGCGGCGCTCCTGGTGCTCAGCGGGTGCGCGCTCGCGCCGGAGCGCGAAGCGCAGCTCGACGTGGTGAGCCTGGAGGCGCAGGCCAGCCGCGACGTTGCCAACGACCAGCTCGTGGCGGTGCTCGCCATAGAGCTCCACGGGCCCGAGCCCGCCGCGCTCGCCGCCACCGCCAACCAGCGCATGGCCGAAGCGCTCAAGCTGGCCGCCGCCTTCCCGGCCGTAAAGGCCCGCTCGGGCAACTACCAGACCTTTCCGCGCCATGACAGGAACCAGCGCATTGAAGCCTGGCAGCTGTCGCAGGAGCTGCGCCTGGAGAGCCCGGATTTCGCCGCAGCCACGCGGCTCATCGGCCGGCTGCAGGACTCGCTCGTGGTACGCAGCATGGCGGTCCAGCTCTCGCCGGCAGCGCGCCGGGCGGCCGAGGACGCCCTGATCGCCGAAGCGATCGGCGCCTTCCATGCGCGCGCGGAGCTGGTGCGCGCGGCGATGAAGGCGGCGGGCTACCGCATCCGCACGCTCAACATCGGCATGGGCGGCGCCGCGCCGCCTCGCCCGTTCGAAGCCCGCGCCATGGGTGCGCAGCCGGTAGCCGTGGAGCCGGGCGAGTCGCAAGTCACCGTTACCGCCGTCGGCAGCATTCAGCTGCGCTGAACTCAAGGGAAAGGACATCATGGCAGAAGTGCGCATCTACAACGTCGAGGCCCTGGGCAAGCCGCTCGGGCAGTATTCCCACGTGGCGCGCGTGAAAGCGGGCGAGACGCTCTACATCGCCGGCATGCTCGCGCCCGGCGAGAGCTTCGACGCGCAATGCAGCGGCGTTTTCGCCCAGATCGAGAAGGCGCTGCAGTCGGCGGGCGCCGGCTGGGCCAGCGTGGCGCAATTCACCACCTACCTAGTGCACTCGCAGGACATCCCGAAGTTCATGCAATGGCGCCTGCGCGAATTTCCGCGCATGTTCCCGGACGGCAAGTACCCGCCGAACACGCTGCTCGTCATCGACCGCCTGGTGCAGGAGCAATACCTGGTCGAGGTGCAGACCGTGGCGGCGCTCTAGGTCTCCTCGACGAACACTTCCTGGCGCTTCTTGCGCAGCGCCGGCAGGGCCACGATCACCAGCAGGATCAGCGAGGCGACGATGAAGCCGGCGCTGATCGGCTTGGTGAGGAACACGCTCGGATCGCCGCGCGACAGCAGCATGGCGCGCCGCAGATTCTCCTCCATGAGCGGCCCGAGAATGAAGCCCAGGATCATGGGCGCCGGCTCGCACTCGAGCTTGGTGCAGACGTAGCCCAGCAGGCCGAATACCGCCATGACGACGAGGTCCCAGGGGTTGTTCGACAGGCTGAACACGCCCACCGCCATGAACACCAGGATCGAGGGGTACAGATAGCGGTAGGGCACGGTGAGCAGCTTGATCCACATGCCGATAAGCGGCAGGTTGAGCACCACCAGCATGGCGTTGCCGATCCACATCGAGGCGATCAGGCCCCAGAACAGCTCCGGCTTTTCGGTCATCACCTGCGGGCCGGGCGCGATGCCCTGGATCATCAGCGCCATCACCACGTTCGAGGGGATGCCCAGCGTCAGCATGGGAATGAAGGACGCCTGG
>DATACE010000064.1:0-3274 GCA_036259215.1 Burkholderiales bacterium
GCCGGCGAGGTGCGCCCGGCGCCGCGCGGCCAGGACCGCCTGCGCGAGGTGGCGAAGCCGAGCTTCGCCACCTCGCGCAGGCGGTCCTGGCCGCGCGGCGCCGGGCGCACCTCGCCGGCGAGGCCGATCTCGCCGAACACCGCGACCCGCGAAGGGATGGCGCGGTCCGCCAGCGAGGAAACGACGGCGAGGCACACCGCGAGGTCAGCGGCGGGCTCGCCGATGCGCACGCCGCCCCCCGCGTTGACGAAGACGTCCTGCTCCCAGGTGGCGATGCCGGCGTGCCGGTGCAGCACGGCGAGCAGCAGCGCCAGGCGGTTCTGCTCCAGGCCCACCGACAGGCGCCGCGGGTTGGGCGAATGCGCGGCGTCGACCAGCGCCTGGATCTCGACCAGCAGCGGCCGCGTGCCTTCCAGCGTGGCGAGCACGCAGGAGCCCGAAACCGGCTTTTCGTGCTCGCAGAGGAAGAGGCGCGACGGATTGGCCACGCCCTTAAGGCCCTTGTCGGTCATGGCGAAGACGCCCAGCTCGTTGACCGCGCCGAAGCGGTTCTTCACCGCGCGCACCAGGCGAAAGGTGGAATGCGGGTCGCCTTCGAAATACAGCACCGTGTCGACGATGTGCTCGAGCACCCTCGGGCCGGCGATCGCGCCTTCCTTGGTGACGTGGCCGATCAGGAACAGGGCGATGCCGGCACGCTTGGCATGGCGCGTGAGCTGCGCCGCGCATTCGCGCACCTGCGCCACCGAGCCGGGCGCCGACTGCAGCGCCTCGGACCACAGCGTCTGGATGGAATCGATCACCGCCACGCGCGGCCGCGCCGACTCCAGCGCGCCGAGTACCCGCTCGAGCTGCGTTTCCGCGGCCAGGCGCACCCCGCCGGCATCCAGCGCCAGGCGCCGCGCGCGCAGCGCCACCTGCTCGGCGGATTCTTCCCCCGTGACGTAGAGGACCGTCTGCGGGATGGCGGTGAGGGTCTGCAACAGCAGGGTGGACTTGCCGATGCCCGGATCGCCGCCGAGCAGGATCACCTGGCCGCCGACCAGCCCGCCGCCCAGTGCCCGGTCTAGCTCCTCCACGCCGGTGGGAATGCGCTCGAGGTCCTTGGCGTCGATGTCGGCGATGGCGCGCGAGGCCACGCCCGCCACCTTACCCCCGCGGCGCTCCGTCGCCGCCTCGCTCAGCGTGCCGGCGGCGCCGCACGACGGGCAGGTGCCGAACCATTGCAGCGCGCTCGCGCCGCAATCGGCGCACACGTAGGCGGTCTTGGCTTTCATGGCGCGTCGCTCACGGGGACGCGCGCGGCGAGCGCGCACAGCAGCTCGTAGCTGAGCGTCCCGGCGGCGTGCGCCACCTCGTCGGCGGACAGCCCCTCGCCCCACAGCGTCACCGGCGAGCCGATGTAGGCCCCGGGGATGCCGGTGATGTCGACGCAGATCATGTCCATCGATACCCGTCCAACGGTCCGCGTGCGGGTGCCGTTGACCAGCACCGGCGTGCCGCTGGGCGCATGGCGCGGATAGCCGTCGGCGTAGCCGCAGGCGACCACGCCTATCGCCAGCTCGCCGGCCGCCTCGTAGGTGAATCCGTAGCCGACCTTCTCGCCCGGCTGCAGGTGCTGGGTGGCGATGAGCTCGCTCGACAGCGTCATCGCCGGCTGCAGGCCCAGCGACGCGGCGCTCTGCGGACCGTTCACGGCACCAAAGGGTGAGCAGCCGTACAGCATGATGCCCGGGCGCACCCAGTCGGCGCGCGACTCCTCGGGAAAGCGCAGCAGCGCGGCGGAATTGGCGAGCGAGCGCGGTGCCTCGAAGCCCTGGGTGATCCGGTTGAACCAGTCGAGCTGGCCTTGCACGCCGCTCGGGCCGTCGGCATCGGCGAAGTGCGTCATGAGCGTCACGCTGCGCACCTGCGGGTGCATGCGCAGCGCGTTGTACGCCGGACGCAGCCCCTCCACGCCGAAGCCCAGGCGGTTCATGCCGCTGTTCACCTTGAGGTACACGTCGATTTCGCCCGTGAGCTCGGCCCGCCTGAGCATCTCGACCTGCTCGGCGTTATGGATCACGGGCGTGAGCGAGTACTTGGCAAGCAGCGGCAGGTCGGCGGGCTTGAAGAAGCCCTCGAGCATCAGGATCGGCTGCGCCACCCCTGCCACGCGCAGGCGCGCGGCCTCCTGGAAATCGAGCACCGCGAAGCCGTCGGCCGCGTGCAGCGCGCGCGCGGCGCGCTCCACGCCATGGCCGTAGGCGTTCGCCTTGAGCACCGCCCAGATTTTGGCGCCGCCGGCGCGCGACCTTGCGATCGCCAGATTTCGCGCGAGCGCGCCTGCGGAGATGGTGGCGCGGATGGGCCGTGGCATTTTGTCCTATTGTGCTATAAAGCGCCGCTTGAATTCCGGTTTCTACATCATCATGGCGGCGCAGTTTTTCTCCTCGCTCGCCGACAATGCCTTGCTCGTCGCCGCCATCGCGGTGCTGATCCAGGCCGAAGCGCCGACCTGGCTCACGCCCTACCTCAAGTTCTTCTTCGTGGTCTCGTACGTGGTGCTGGCGCCTTATGTCGGCGCCTTCGCCGACCGCCTGCCCAAGGGCCACGTGATGTTCATCGCCAACAGCATCAAGATCGTCGGCTGCGTGATGATGCTGTCGGGCGTGGACCCGCTGCTCGCCTACGCGGTGGTGGGCCTGGGCGCAGCCGCCTATTCGCCGGCGAAGTACGGCATCCTCACGGAGTACCTGCCGCACCGCAAGCTGGTGATCGCGAACGGCTGGATTGAGGGCCTCACGGTCGCTTCCATCATCCTGGGCACCATGCTGGGCGGCGTGCTGGTGCACGCGCGCGTGTCGGGCATGGTGCTCGGGCTGGACCTGCCCTACCTGGAGTCGGCGTCCCAGGCGGCCATCGCGGTCATCGTCGTGGTGTACGCGATTGCCGCGCTGTTCAACCTGCAGATACCGCGCACCGGCGTCAGCCTCAAGCCTTTGCCGCGGCACCCGCTCGCCACGTTGCGCGACTTCAGCCGCTGCGTCGCACACCTGTGGAAGGACCGACTGGGCCAGATCTCGCTCGCGGTCACCACGCTTTTCTGGGGCGCCGGCGCGACGCTGCAGTTCATCGTGATCGAATGGGCGCGCGCCACCCTGGACTTCGATCTGTCCAAGGCCGCCATCCTGCAGGGCGTGACCGCCTTCGGCATCGCGGTGGGCGCGGTGCTTGCCTCGGTGACCGTGGCGCTCGACCGCTCGGTGCGCGTCATTCCGCTTGGCATCGCCAT
>DATACE010000065.1:0-3140 GCA_036259215.1 Burkholderiales bacterium
GCATGTTGCGCATCTGCCGGAACCGGAGCTGCCGGATCTCGGGGTCGTCGGTGGGCCCCTCGACGCCGTAGTTGCTCGACAGGTTGTGGCTGTGGCCGTCCCGATTTTCCTCGCCGTTCGCCTCGTTGTGCTTGTCGTTGTAGGTGACGAGGTCGTTGAGGGTAAAGCCGTCATGCGCCGTGATGAAGTTCACGCTCGCCCGCGGCCCTGGCGCCGCGGCTGTGCGGCTCGCCCGACATCTTCAACCGCCGCGGCCGCCAGCCCTGGGCGAGCGTCAACTTCATCACGGCGCACGACGGCTTCACCTTGAACGATCTGGTCACCTACAACGACAAGCACAACGAGGCGAACGGCGAGGACAACCGCGACGGCCACTCGCACAACCGCTCCTGGAACCACGGCGCCGAGGGCCCCGAGGTCGACGAGCCGGTCCGCGCGCTGCGCAAGCGCCAGATGAAGAACCTGCTCGCCACGCTGCTTCTGTCGCAGGGCACGCCGATGCTGCTCGCCGGCGACGAGTTCGGCCGCACCCAGCGCGGCAACAACAACGCCTACTGCCAGGACAACGAGATCTCCTGGGTGGACTGGAACCATGACGAGCGCGCGCAGCGGCTGATCAATTTCGTGCGCAAGCTGATCGGCCTGCGCCACCAGTACCCGGTGCTGCGCCGCGCGAGATTCCTGACCGGGGAGTACGACGAGGACCTGGGCGTGAAGGACGTGGCCTGGATCAACGCCAACGGCGAGGAGATGCGCCAGGCGCACTGGGACGACGACCACGTGCGCTGCTTCGGCATGCTGCTCGACGGCCGCGCGCAGGAAACCGGCATCCGCCGGCGCGGCGAGCTCGCCACGCTGCTCATCATCTTCAACCCCTGGCAGGACGTGGTTAAGTTCACCCTGCCGCCGGCCAACGGCGGGGGCAGGTGGCGGCTGCGCGCCGACACCAACTTCCCGGACAGCACCGAAGAGCCCGAATTCGCCGTCGGCCACGGCTACGAGGTCACGGCCCGCTCGCTCCTGCTGTTCCAGCTGGTCTAGCCGTGCCCGGCGCCTCGCTCGTCGCCCTGCTGGTGGTGGCGGCGGTGCTGTACTTCGCCCGCGAGGTGCTGATCCCGTTCGCGCTCGCGATCCTGCTCGCCTTCCTGCTCGCGCCGGCGGTGCGCCGCCTGGAGCGCTGGAAGCTCGGCCGCGTGCTGTCGACCTTCATCGTCGTGGTGCTGGGCTTCTCGCTGATCGGCGCGGTGGGCTGGGTCGCGGGCAACCAGACCCTGTCGCTCGCCGAGAACCTGCCGCAGTACCGCGCCAACATCGTCGAGAAAATCCGCTACCTGAAGACCCCGAGCGAAGGCCGCCTGAGCCGCGCCGCCGAGGCGATCCGCGACCTGGAGGAGCAGGCCGCGCCCGGGCCCGCGCGCGAGCCGCTCGCCGTGGTCGAGGCGCCGGGCTCGGCCTACGCGCAGCTCGTCGCATGGGCGGCCCCGTTTGCCAAGCCGGTGGGCACGGCGCTCGCGGTGATCGTGTTCACCATCCTCATGCTGCTGCACCGGGAAAACATGCGCGAGCGGCTTATCGGCCTGATCGGCGCGCGGCGCATCAACCTCACCACGCAGGCGCTCGGCGAGGCGTCCTACCGGGTGAGCCGCTACCTCATCATGCAGCTTGTGATCAACGCGAGCTTCGGCATCCCGTTCGGCATCGCGCTTTATTTCATCGGCATCCCCAACGCCATGCTGTGGGGCCTGCTCGCCACGCTGCTGCGCTTCATCCCGTACGCCGGCGTGTGGATCGCCGTGGCGATGCCTACCGTGCTGGCGTTCGCCATTTCCGACGGCTGGGCCGAGGTGGCGTGGGTGCTCGGCGTGTTCTTCGCGCTCGAGGCGGTGCTGGTGTACGGCGCCGAGCCTTGGCTCTACGGGCGCAGCACCGGCCTGTCGCCGATCGCGGTGATTGCCGCGGTACTGTTCTGGACCTGGCTGTGGGGCCCCATCGGCCTGCTGCTCGCCATGCCGCTCACCGTGTGCCTGGCGGTCATGGGCCGCTACATTCCCGCCTTCGGCTACCTCAACGTGCTCCTTGGCGTGGAGCCGGTGCTCTCGCCCGAGGCGCGCTTCTACCAGCGCCTGGTCGCCATGGACCAGGAGGAGGCCGAGGACCTGGCCGAGGACTTCGCCAACGAGCACGGCCTGCTTGCGCTGCACGAGCAGGTGGTGATCCCGGCGCTCGTCCTGGGCGAGCAGGACCGGCACGGCGGCGCGCTCGACGAGAAGCACCAGCGCTTCATCTTCGACACCACGCGGCACATCGTCGAGTACGTGGAAGACCGCAGCGAACAGGGGACAGACCCCCGGGGGTCTGTCCCCCAGCGCCGCCCGGCCGCGCCGCTGTGCATCGTGCCGGCGCACGATGAAGCCGACCACGTTGCCGCGCAGGTCCTCGCCCGCATGCTCCCCACCGCGGAGTTCGACACGCGCGTAAGCCCCTTCCCGCTGCTCGCCGCCGAGGTCATCGACTTCGTCGGCGAGAACGAAGCGCGGGTGGCCTGCATCTCGGCCATGCCGCCGCGCGCCGCCACCCACGCCGCCTATCTGTGCAAGCGCCTGAAGCAGCGCTTCCCCGACATCCGCGTGCTGGTGGCGCTGTGGACCAGCGAGAACACCGACCGGGCACAGGCGCGCCTGCGCGAAGCCGGCGTCGACCAGATCGCCACGCGCCTGGGCGAGGCGCTCGATCAGCTGCGCCAGCTCTGCGTCCCGGCCAACCTCGAGCTGCAGCAGAAAAAAAAGCAGCGCGCCTAATCGGGGTCAGAGCCCGGATTTGCAATCGGGGTCAGAGCCCGGTTAGCTGCTCGCTTTGTCCGTTTGCCCGGCCCCCGATCCAGGCGTAAGGTAGGGGACATAAGAACTAAGGGGGTGCTTTGGCAACCACCAAATACGTTCTGGTCGATTTCGAGAACGTTCACGTCAAGGAGATGGGCGCGCTGAATGGCAGCGCCCTCAAAGTCAAACTCTTCCTCGGAGCCAACCAGGTGAGGGTGCCCCTCGATGTTGCACGCGAGCTCCAAGCATTCGGTCCCGACGCCGAGTATGTGCAGATCGACGGCAATGGAAGCAATGCTTTGGACTTCCACATCGCCTTCT
>DATACE010000066.1:0-4934 GCA_036259215.1 Burkholderiales bacterium
CGCGCCTGCTGGAGTACCTGCGCCGCATGCACGGCTCGGCGGAGCAGAAGAACAAGATCACGCTGACGCGCAAGCAGACCAGCGAGATCAAGAAAACCGACGCCAGCGGCAAGTACCGCACCGTGCAGGTCGAGGTGCGCAAGAAGCGCGTCAGCGTGATCTTGTTCTTCTGCTCCGCGGAGCCGTGCATGCGGCGCAGGTACTCCAGCAGGCGCGACTTGTCCTGCTCGCTGAGCGCGTCGTTGGGCTGCTTTTTCTCCACGCCGGCCGCACGCAGCTGCTCGAGCAGCACCGAGGGCGGCACCTTAAGCTCGCTCGCGAACTGGGCTACGCTCGTTTGCGCCATCGTTATGCCGACTCCTTGTCTTTTTCGAACCAGTGGGCGCGCGCCGCCATGATGAGCTTCTTCGCGCGCTCCTCGTCCAGGCCGGTCATCTCGGCCAGCTCGTCCACCGCCAGGTCGCCCAGGTCGTCGCGCGTCTTGATGGCGTTCTCGGCCAGCTTGGCGGCAAGCTGCGTGTCCATGCCCTCGAGCTTGAGCAGCTCCGGGTCCACGCCCTCCACCTTCTCTTCGTTGGCGATGGCCGCCACCAGCAGGGCGTTGCGGGCGCGGTTGCGCAGCTCGTTGACCGTGTCCTCGTCGAAGGCCTCGATCTCCATCAGCTCGTTAATCGGCACGTAGGCCACCTCCTCGAGGGTGGAGAAGCCCTCCTGCGCCAGGATCTCGGCCACCTCCTCGTCCACGTCGAGCTTCTCCATGAAGCCCTGCTTGATGCGGCCGCTTTCCTCCTGCTGCTTCTGGTTGGACTCCTCCTCGGTCATCAGGTTTATCTGCCAGCCGGTCAGCTCGGAGGCGAGGCGCACGTTCTGTCCGCTGCGGCCGATGGCCACGGCGAGGTTCTCCTCGTCGACCACCACGTCCATCGCGTGCTTTTCTTCATCCACGACGATGGAGGAGACTTCCGCGGGCGCCAGGGCGCCGATGACGAACTGCGCCGGGTCCGCCGACCACAGCACGATGTCGACGCGCTCGCCGGCCAGCTCCTGGGTTACCGCCTGCACGCGCGAGCCGCGCATGCCGACGCAGGTGCCGATCGGGTCGATGCGCTTGTCGCTGGTGAACACCGCGATCTTGGCGCGGATGCCGGGGTCGCGGGCCGCCGACTTGATCTCGAGCAGGCCTTCCTCGATCTCGGGCACCTCCAGCTCGAACAGCTTCATGATGAACTGCGGCGCGGTGCGCGAGAGGATCAGCTGCGGGCCGCGCGCCTGCCGGTCGATTTTCATCACCCAGGCGCGCACGCGGTCGCCCACGCGCAGGTTCTCCTTGGGGATCATGTGCTCGCGCGGCAGCATGGCTTCCAGGCGGCCCGACTCGATGATGGCCGAGCCGCGCTCCATGCGCTTCACCGTGCCGGTGACCAGCTCGTCGCCGCGCGACAGGAAGTCCTGCAGGATCTGCTCGCGCTCGGCATCCCGGATGCGCTGCAGGATCACCTGCTTGGCGGTCTGCGCGCCGATGCGGCCGAACTCCACGTTGGCGATCTGCTCCTCGATCACCTCGTCGAGCTTGGCGTCGGGCTTGCGGTCCTGCGCTTCCTCCACCGACAGCATCTGCGCCGTGTTCCAGTCGGGGGCGTCGTCGGGCAGCACGCGCCAGCGGCGAAACGTCTCGTAGGCGCCGGTGTTGCGGTCGATCTGCACCCGCACGTCGATGTCCTCGGTGTACTTTTTCTTGGTCGCCGAAGCGAGCGCCATCTCCAGCGCCCCGAAGACGATGTCGCGCGGGACGTTCTTCTCCCGGGCGAGCACGTCCACCAGCATCACCAGCTCCCTGTTTCCTGCCGCCACCGCGTTGACCGCTGCTTTGCCCGCCACTCTTCCCTCACAATTCAGGTATCAGCTTGGCTCGCTCCACGTCGTCGAGCGCCAGCACCACTGTCTGCCCTTCGAGCTCCAGGCTCACCCGGCCCGCGTCGGCGCCCCGCAGCACGCCGACGAACTTGCGCCGGCCGCTGGCGTCGGGGATGCGCATGCGCACTTCCGCCTTCTGTCCGGCGAAGCGCGCAAAGTCGCGCTCCTTGCGCAGCGGCCGATCCAGCCCGGGCGAAGAGACTTCCAGCCGTTCGTAATCGATCCCTTCGACCGCCAGCAGGCGCGTCAGGTGCCGGCTGATCGCTGCGCAATCGTCCAGCGTGACGCCCCCCGGCTTGTCGATGAACAGGCGCAGGAGCCGCCCGCCGTTCGACGCCTGCAGGTCGACCAGCTCGTACCCCATGCCGGTCACCGCCGGCTCGACGACGTTCTCGAGGCGCAAACAAAAAATGGGCCGAAGCCCATCGCTAAACCAAAAAAACCGAACCAGATGCTCTAAAGCTTTTGAAGTATAACCGGATTGTGCAGCTCCCGCCAGCGTCCGGGCGCGAGATCGGCGGGCAGCTCGACCGGTCCGTAGCGCAGCCGCACCAGCTTGCTCACCGGGTGGCCGAGCGCTTCGAACAGGCGCCGCACCTCCCGGTTCCTGCCTTCCGTGAGCACCACCCGGTACCACCGGTTGCTGCCCTCGCCTTCGCGGTAGGTCTCAATGCGCTCGAAGCGGGCGGGCTCGCCGTCGAGCATGACGCCCTCAAGTAGTTGTTTTCGTTCGTCGGCGCGAAGCTCCCCGCGCACGCGAGCCGCGTATTCGCGCTCGAGGCCATACCGGGGGTGCATCAACCGGTTGGCGAGCTCCCCGGAATCGGTGAGCACCAGCAGGCCGGAGCTGTTGAGGTCCAGCCGCCCGACTGCAACCCAGCGGCCCGGGGGAAGCGAAGCGAACACGGTGCGCCGCCCTCGGGGGTCGCTGCGGGTCACGAGCTCGCCCACCGGCTTGTGATACAGGAGCACCCGCGCCCCCGCGGCGGCGGCGAGTGTCACGGGCTTGCCGTCGACCCGGATTTCGTCCTGCGGGCCCGCGCGCATGCCGAGCTCCGCCACGTTGCCGTTTACGGTGATGCGCCCGGCCGAAATCCAGCCTTCGATCTCCCGGCGCGAGCCCAGCCCCGCCCCGGCCAGGAGCTTCTGTAGCCGCTCAGCCGTCGGTGCCGGTGGCGGCGCGGGCTTCCTGGGGCTCTTCGTTGACAGGCCGCAGCTCCGCTTCCACCACTTCCCCCGCCTCGGCCACCTGCCCTTCCCGCGGCGCCTCCAGCTGGAGGGTCTGGGCGAGCTCCTCGAGCGGCGGCAGCTCCTGCAGCGAGCGCAGGCCGAGCTCGTCGAGGAAGCGCCGCGTGGTGGCGTAAAGCGCCGGGCGGCCGGGGGTTTCCCGGTGGCCGACGGTGTCGATCCAGCCGCGGTTCTCGAGGGTCTGGATGATCTGGGTGGAGACCGTGACGCCGCGGATGTCCTCGATGTCGCCGCGCGTGACCGGCTGGCGATAGGCGATGATCGCCAGCGTTTCCATGACTGCGCGCGAATAGCGCGGAGGCTTTTCCGGCTGCAGGCGCGCGATGTAGGGCTGGAACTCGGCGCTCGTCTGGAAACGCCAGCCGCTCGCCACGGCCACCAGCTCGACCGCCCGGCCGCTCCAGTCGGTGCGCAGCTCCTCCACCAGGTTCTTCAGCGTGTCGAGCGCAATATCGTTGTCGAACAACCGCTTGAGGTCGTTCAGGCCGACCGGCTCCTGGGACGCGAGCAGCGCCGCCTCGAGGATTTTCTTGGCGTCAGCGGGATTTTGCATGGTTCAATTTTACGTAAATCGGCGCAAAGCATTCGGACTGCGTGATCTCGATGAGCAGCTCGCGCGCCAGCTCGAGCACCGCGAGGAAGGTCACCACCAGCACCGGGACGCCGCGCGCCGGGTCGAACAGCTCGGCGAACTCGAGGACGCGGCGCTCCTGCAGCCCGCGCAGGATGGCGCTCATGTGCTCGCGCACCGACAGCTCCTCGCGGGAGATGCGGTGGTGCTTCGACATGCGCGCGCGGTAGAGCAGCCCGCGCCATGCCTCGGCCAGGTCCTGCGCGCTCACCTCGGGCAGGCGCTCGGATACGGTCCTTTCGATCCACACCGACAGGGCGATGACGTCGCGGCCGAGCTGCGGCAGCTCGTCCAGCGCCTGCGCCGCCTTCTTGATGCGCTCGTACTCCAGCAGGCGCCGCACCAGCTCGGCGCGCGGGTCTTCCTCCACCGCCACGGCGGCCGGCGGGCGCGGCAGCAGCAGCCGCGACTTGATCTCCATCAGCATGGCGGCCATGACCAGGTACTCGGCGGCGAGCTCCAGGTTCTTGGTGCGCATGATCTCGACGTACTCGAGGTACTGGCGCGTCAGCGGCGCCATGGGGATGTCGAGGATGTCGAGGTTTTCCTTGCGGATCAGGTAGAGCAGCAGGTCGAGGGGGCCTTCGAAGGCCTCCAGGATGACTTCCAGCGCGTCGGGCGGGATGTACAGATCGTGCGGCAGCTCGATGTACGGCTCGCCATAGATCTTCGCCATCATGGTCATGGGTAGGCGAGCCCCATGGCCTCGCGCACGTCGCGCATGGTCTCGGCGGCCAGGCGCTTGGCCTTCTCGCCGCCGTCGGCGACGATGTTGCGCACCAGGGTCGGGTCGTCGAGGTATACCTGGCCGCGCTCGCGCATCGGCGCGAGCTCCGCGTTGATCGCGTCGATCACCGGCTGCTTGCATTCCAGGCAGCCGATGCCGGCGCTGGTGCAGCCCTTCCAGACCCAGTCCTTGCGCGCGGCGTCGGAGTAGACCTTGTGCAGCTCCCACACCGGGCACTTCTCCGGGTTGCCCGGATCGGTGCGCTTCACGCGCGCCGGATCGGTCGGCATGGTGCGCACCTTGCGCGCCACGGAGTCCGGATCCTCGCGCAGGCCGATGGTATTGCCGTACGACTTGGACATTTTCTGGCCGTCCAGCCCCGGCATCCTGGAGGCTTCGGTGAGCAGCACCTCG
>DATACE010000067.1:0-2789 GCA_036259215.1 Burkholderiales bacterium
CGCGGTGGTGAGCGTCGTGAGCGAGACCACCGCGCAGCTGCGCGACGTGCTGAAGCGGCCCGCGCCCGAAGTGGCCGAGAAGATCGACGGCAACCTGCGCGTGGCGCGCAGCTGGAGCAACGCCTACATGGCCGACGCCGCCGAGCACTATCTGATCGGCGCGCGCGAAATCGCGAGGAAGCGCGCCGACGCCGCCCGACACGCGCAGAAGTTCGCCGCCAGCCGCGCGGCGCTGACCGCGCACATGCGGCGCGCCTCGCAGCGCGACTCCTCGTGGATCCGCACCGCCTCGCAGCTCAAGAAGCAGATGGAGCAGGCGCATTTCGAGCTGGAGACTTCGCTCAACGCGCTCGCCGAGCTGCTGCAGTCCCTGCCCGAGGCGCAGAAGCGGCTGGAGCCCTACGTCGAAGCCTCGCTTACGCTGGACGACGCCTCGCGCAAGCAGGCGCGCCAGCAGGCGTTGGATGAAGTGAAGCGCGCCTCGCTCGAGCTGCAAAGCGCCCGCTCGTACGGGCCGCGCTAAAAAGAAAAGCCCCGGTCCGAGGGAGGGGTGCCGGGGCTTAGACCGCGCAGGTTCGCGCGGTAGGGGTGCGGCGACTCTAGTGCGCTTCGCCGGTGCGCGCCACGCCGTTTCGAAATCGCGCCGCCTTGTAGGGGCGCTCCCGACACTCCCTGCATTAGGCTACGGGATGCTGTGGAAAAAACTGTGGCTGCTGTTCACCGTCATCTGGGGGGTGGTGGCGGCGCTCAACGTGGTGACGATCCTTGTTTTCGGCGAGGAGGCCGAGCGCGCCAAGGCGCTCACGCCGTTGTTCTTCGCCGTGGCCGTGCCGGCTGTGCTCTACGGGCTCGGCTGGGCCTGGGCCCGCTGGAGAGCCCGCAAATAAACCGGGGTCAGAGCCCGACTTTAGACGGTGGCCGCGGCGAGGGAGGTAATCAGCTTTTCCAGCTTGCGCGCGTCGGCGTCGAAGCGCCGGATGCCTTCGGCCAGCTTGTCGCTCGCCATGGCGTCCTCGTTGTGCATCCAGCGAAACGCGGGCTCGTCGAGGTGGATTTTCTGGACGTCCTTTGCGGTGTCGGGCGAGAGCTTGCGCGGCAGCTCCCCCGGGGTCTTCGCCAGCTTGTCCAGGAGGTCGGGAGCGATGGTGAGGAGGTCGCAGCCGGCAAGCGCGGTGATCTGCCCGGTCTTGCGGAAGCTCGCGCCCATCACCTGGGTGGGGTAGCCGTGCTTCTTGTAGTAGTTGTAGATGCGCGTCACCGAGGCGACGCCCGGGTCGTCTTCGAGCGGGATGTCGTCGACCTTGCGCGCCTGCTTGTGCCAGTCGTAGATGCGGCCCACGAACGGCGAGATCAGCGTGACGCCGGCCTCGGCGCAGGCCACCGCCTGGGCGAAGGAAAATAGCAGCGTCATGTTGCAGTGGATGCCCTCGCGCTCGAGCTTCTCGGCGGCGCGGATGCCCTCCCAGGTGCTCGCCAGCTTGATGAGCACGCGCTCGCGCGACACGCCGGCTTTTTCGTAGAGGCCGATGATGCGCCTGGCGCGCGCGATGGAGCCTTCGCGGTCGAACGACAGCCGCGCATCCACCTCGGTGGACACGCGGCCGGCCACGTGCTTCAGGATCTCGATGCCGAACTGCACGAACAGGCCGTCCATGGCCGCGGCCACGTCGCCGTTCGCCTCGCGCACCGCGCGCTCGACCAGCGGCTGGTAGCGCGGGTCCTCGGCCGAGGTCAGGAGCAGGGACGGGTTGGTGGTGGCGTCCTGCGGCTTCCAGCGGGCCACCGCGTCGATGTCGCCGGTGTCGGCCACCACCAGCGAGTGGCGGCGGAGGGAATCCAGATGGGAAAGCATGCGCGATTATCCCTGACAAATCCTCACAGCACGAGAGGGTGGCGTTGCGTAGGGTTTCCTTTTCGGCGGAGGTGTCGTGGTCGAAGCGACGATTGCCGGCTCCGACATCGGCGCCCCCGAGCGCGGCCGGCGGCTGGTGCGGCGCAATCACGGGGTGCGCACGATCGCCTATGCCTATTGCTTCCTGGTGGTGGCGCTGATCGGCTTCGAGCGCCGGTTCGGCGCGGACTTCTGGATCGCGGCGGTGGCGAGCTTCCTGGTGCTGCCGCATGTGCTCGCCGCCATCGCGCTGGGCGCGCGCGACCCGCGCCAGGCGGAGGGACGCAACATCTTCGCCGACGCGGTGCTGTTCGGCGTGTGGACCGCGGGCCTGCATTTTCCGACCTGGATCGCCTACCCGGCGCTGGCGAGCGTGATGCTGAACGCGGTCATCGCGCGCGGCGCGCTCGGCGCGATGGTGGCGCTCGCGCTGTTCTCCACCGGCGCGGCGCTGTGGGTGGCGGTGTTCGGCTTCATGCGCTGGCCGCCCACCAGCGATCTCGTCACCACGCTGTGCTTTTTCGGCGCGCTCGGCTACACGCTGTCGGTCGGCATGGTGGTGAACGTGCAGTGGAAGCGCCTGTCGAGCGCGCGCGACGACCTGCGCGCCGGCGAGGCGCGCTACCGCCTGATCACCGAGCATGCCGCCGACCTCATCGCCATCGTCGACCAGGACGGCCGCTGGCTCTATTCCAGCCCGGCATACGAGCGCGTGCTGGCGGTGGAAGATCTCCTGCCTGGCGTCGACGCGTTCCGCCGCGTGCAGCCGCAGGACGCCGACCGCGCGCGCGTTGCCGTGCTGCGCGCCGCCACCACCGGAAAGGACCAGGACATCTCCGTGCGGCTCACCGACCGCGCCGGCCGCGATCGCGAGTACCGCATGCGCGTACATCGCCTG
>DATACE010000068.1:0-4684 GCA_036259215.1 Burkholderiales bacterium
CGCCGAGTCGAGCCGCGTGGGCTTCAACATCCAGCTCGACCCCATCTATGCCGAGCCGGAGATCGAGCCCGAGCGCAACGAGGCCGAAGACGACCGCGCCGAAATGAAGCCCGACGACCTGTCGATCCTCATCGTCGAGAACGACCTCGCCTTTGCCAGGGTCCTGCTCGAATCGGCGCGTGCGCAGGGATTCAAGGGGCTGGTGGCCGGCACCGCGGCAAGCGCGCTGTCCATGATCAAGGAGTTCCAGCCTTCGGTCATGACGCTCGACATCTACCTGCCCGACATGCAGGGCTGGCGCATTCTCGACCGCCTCAAGGCCGACCTGTCCACCCGGCACATCCCGGTTTGCGTGGTCTCGACCGACGATTCGCGCGAGCGGGCGTTCAACTCGGGCGCCATCGGCTTCATCGGTAAGCCGGTGAGCTCCACGGCGGTCATCGAAGAAGCCTTCGGCCGGCTCAAGGGCTTCGTGACGCGCGGCCACAAGAGCCTCGTGCTGCTGATGGCGGCGGGCGCGGAGCGCTCGGCGCTCGCGGCGCGGCTGGAGGGCGAAGACATCGAGGTCCACGTCGCGGAAGACAAGGCCGATGTCGGCCGGCTGCTGCGCCAGGGCGCGGCCGATTGCCTGGTGGTGCAGGGCGGCGCGACGGACCTGCAGCCGGGCGACCTGGTTGAAATCATGGACGGGCAGCCGATCACCCGCCAGCTTCCCATCGTGCTCTACGGTCCGGAAGGGTCCCACGCGCTGGCCGGGTGGCAGCGCGCCGACGGGCTGTTCGCGCTGCGCGAGGCGCGCTCCCTGGAGCGGCTGCTCGACACCATCTACTTCTTCCTCCACCGCAGTATCCTCGGCCTGCCGCAGGAGCAGCGCCAGGCGGTGCAGGACCTGCACAACTCGAGCCGCGTGCTCGAGGGCAAGAAAGCGCTGGTGGTGGACGACGACATGCGCAACATATTCGCGCTGTCGACGGTGCTGCACGACCAGGGCATGCGCATGGCCTCGGCCAGCAACGGGCGCGAAGCGATCCGCATGGTGAAGGACGATCCGGACATCGACATCGTGCTGATGGACATCATGATGCCCGAGATGGACGGCATCACCACCATGCAGGAGATCCGCAAGCTGCCCGAGAAGCGCGACCTGCCGATTATCGCGGTTACCGCGAAGGCGATGAAGGGCGACCGCGAGAAATGCATCCGCGCCGGCGCCTGGGACTACCTGTCCAAGCCGGTCGACACCGTGCACCTGCTCGCGGTGCTCAGGGGATGGCTGTACCGCTAGATGGACGACAAGGTCGACATCCTCGTCGTCGACGACCTGCCCGACAAGCGGCTGGCGTTCCAGGTGGTGCTCGAGGAGCTCGGGCAGAACCTGGTGATGGCAAGCTCCGGCGCCGAGGCGCTGCGCGAGCTGCTGCAGCGCGACTTCGCCGTGATCCTGCTCGACGTCAACATGCCCGACATCGACGGCATAGAGACCGCGGAGCTCATCCGGCAGCACGGCAAGACGCGCCACACGCCGATCATCTTCGTCACCGCCTATGCCGACGAGATGCAGACCGCGCGCGGCTACCAGCTCGGCGCGGTGGACTACATCCTGTCCCCGGTGATCCCGGAGATCCTGCGCAGCAAGGTCAGGGTGTTCGTGGAGCTGTACCGCGCGCAGCGCCGGGCGCAGACCCTCGCCCGGGTGGAGGCCGAGCGCAGCGCCGCCGAGGAGGCCACGCGCCGCTCCGAATTTCTCGCCTACGCCAGCCACGAGCTGGGCGTATCGCTCAACCTGGACGAGGCCATGGAGCGCCTGCTGCGGATGGTGGTGCCCCGCCTCGGCGAATACGGTCTGCTGTGCGCCCGCACCGACGGCGGCATGCTCGCCATGAGCTGCAGCGCGGATGCGGGCCTGCGCACGCTGGCCGGCATGGAAGGCGTCCACGAGGCGCTCGACGCGGCGCTGCGCCAGTGCGAGGCCGATGGCCAGCGCACGGACACCTGGCTTTCCGCGGGCGGCGGCCTGCCGCCCCAGGTGCGCCACGTCCGGATGGTTCCGCTGAAGGCCGGCGCGCGTACCGTGGCGGTGCTGGCGCTGGGCAACCGTACGGCGCAGAGCAGCCCCGGCGACCAGGCGACGGTGGATGAGCTCGCTACGCGGGCGGCGATTGCGTTCGAGAACGCGCGGCTCTACTGGGACCTCAAGCGCGAGATGCTGCGCACCAAGGAGGCGGAGGAGAAGCTGCAGGAGGCCGCCCGGCGCAAGGACGAGTTCCTCGCCATGCTGTCGCACGAGCTGCGCAATCCGCTTGCGCCGATCCGCAATGCGGCCGAGGTCATGCGGCGCATCGCGCCGTCGGACCCGGGCATCGCCTGGGCGCGCGACGTGGTGGAGCGGCAGGTGACGCATCTCGCCCAGCTGGTGGACGATCTGCTCGACGTGTCGCGCATCACGCAGGGCAAGATCGCCCTGAAGAAGGAGCGCCTCGAGCTGGGCAGGGTGATCCAGCACAGCGTCGAAACCGCCCGCAGCCTGCTGGAGGCGAAGAAGCACCATCTCGCGCTCAACGTGCCGGCGGCGCCGATCTGGGTGCACGGCGACTTCGCGCGGCTGGCGCAGGTAGTGGGCAACCTCCTCAACAACGGCGCGAAGTACACCGCCGAGGGCGGCCGCATCGAGCTCAGCGCCGCCGCCGACCGCGGCGAGGCGGTGATCACGGTGCGCGACAACGGCATCGGCATCGACAGCCTGCTGCTGCCCCATGTTTTCGAGCTGTTCACGCAAGGCGAGCGCACCCTCGATCGCAGCCAGGGCGGCCTGGGCGTGGGCCTGACCGTGGTGCAGCGCCTGGTCGAGCTGCACCAGGGGCGCGTCGAGGTGCTGAGCGAGGGCATCGGCAAGGGCGCGCTGTTTCGCGTGACACTGCCGTGCATCAGCGAGGTGGTGCAGGCCGAGCCCGAGGAAAAGGCGGCGCCGCTCGCCATCCCTTCGGGCGGCAAGCGCGTGCTGGTGGTCGACGACAACATCGACGGGGCCGAGAGCATCGCCGTTTACCTGCGCCTGGAAGGCCACGAGGTGCGCACGGTAAGCGACGGGCCGCAGGCGCTCGCGATCGCGCAGGTGTTTGCGCCGCAAGTCGCGGTGCTCGACATCGGCCTGCCCGGCATGAGCGGCTACGAGGTCGCCCGCCGGCTGCGGCAGATGGGTGCCGATGCGCCGGCGCTGCTCATCGCGCTCACAGGCTACGGGCAGAAAGAGGACCGCGCGCATTCCGACGAAGCTGGCTTCAACCACCATTTCGTCAAGCCGGCCGACCCGCGCCACATCCAGGCCGCAATTGCGGCGTGGATGGGCGAGACGCGCGCCCAGGCGCAACAGGGCCTTCGCTAGCGGCGCGCCGAAGTGAATCCCGCGTCGGATCCCGATCCCGCTTCGCCGTCGACCTCGGACGAGGTCTTTTACGCGCGAACCTTCGCGCTGCTAACGCTGGCGCTGCTCGCCTACCTGCTGTTCCAGATCCTGCAGCCGTTCTTCGCACCCATCGCCTGGGCGCTGTTCATCGCTTTCCTGCTGCAGCCGGTGCATCGCTGGCTGGCGGGCAGGCTGGGCGGCAGGCCCGGCGTGTCGGCGGCCTTGCTCACGCTCGCCACCTTCCTCATCATCGTCGGGCCGCTGACCGGGCTCGCGGCGGCCTTTGCCGCGCAGGCGGCCGAGCTGCTGCGCTACGCGCAGGACTTTGCCATCGAGCACAAGCCCACCGAGGCCTCGGACCTTGCCTCGATCCCCGTCATCGGGCCCGCGATCGTCTGGCTGCAGGAGTCGGCGGGCCTGACGCTGGCGCAGATGCAGGCATGGGCGGTGGAAGGCGCGCGCACGGTGCTCAAGTCCCTGGCGTCGCTGGGCCGCCTCGCCGTGCTGGGCGCGCTCGGCACCGTAGTCGGCTTCGTCATGATGATGTTCATCCTGTTCTTCGCCATCCGCGACGTGCGCCTTGCGTTCCACACGGTGCGCGACCTCATACCGATGTCCGGCAGCGAGCGCACCCGGCTGTTCGCGCACCTTGCCTCGGTGACGCGCGCCATGGTGTACGGCACCGGCGTCACCGCGCTTGCCCAGGGCGCGCTGATTGCCGTGGGCTTCGCCATCGTGGGATTGCCCTCGCCGATCGTATTCGGCGTGCTGGCCGCCTTGCTCGCGCTCGTGCCGCTCGCCGGCACGCCGGTGGTATGGGTGCCCGCGGTCCTCGGGCTCGCGCTGCAGGATCGCTGGTATGCCGCGGCTTTCCTCTTGATCTGGGGCGCGCTGGTCGCGACCATCGACAACGTGCTGCGGCCGATGCTGGTCTCGGGGCGCGCGCAGGTGGGCACGCTCACCGTGTTCATCGGCGTGCTGGGCGGCGTGTCGGCGTTCGGTCCGATCGGCGTGATCCTCGGCCCGCTGGTGCTGGCGCTCATCATTGCGCTCGTTCGCTTCGCGCTGGACGAGCGTGGTGTAGCTGATCCACGACAGTAATTTCCGCGAACCAGCGACGAAATTGTTGGCAGGGCGCCTCGCGCGGGCACTGAGGTTGCGCGACCATTGTCTATTCAGCATGGCCGCCACAATACTGGTCGTTGACGACAACCGCGCGAATCGCGAAGCGCTTGCCTCGCTGCTCGAGGTTTCCGGCTACGAGGTGGCGCGCGCCGCCGG
>DATACE010000069.1:0-8626 GCA_036259215.1 Burkholderiales bacterium
TGCAGGGATCTGATGATCTCGACCCCATAGACCGCGCCGGTGGCTCCGGTGATGCCGACGATCAGGCGCTTTTTCATGGCGGATAGGTTACCCGGGAAGCTCATGCTCGTGGTGTTCGGGCCGTTTGCCGCGGGCTACTTCCTGTCGTTCTTCTTTCGCAACGTGAACGCGGTGATCTCGAAGGACCTGGCGCAGGAGTTCGACCTCACCCCCGCGGACCTGGGCTTTCTCACCTCGATGTATCTGCTCGCCTTCGCCGCGTTCCAGCTCCCGCTGGGCGTGCTGCTGGACCGCTACGGCCCGCGCCGCGCGGTGGCGGCGCTGCTATGCGTGGCGGCGGCCGGCGCGCTCATCTTCGCGCTGGCGCGCGACTTCACCATGCTGGCGATCGGGCGGGCGCTGCTCGGCCTCGGGGTGTCCGCCGGCCTGATGGGGGCGATCAAGGCGTTCACGCTATGGTTCCCGCTGTCGCGCCTGGCTACGCTGAACGGGCTGTACCTCGCCGCCGGCGGCATCGGTGGCCTGTCGGCCACGGCGCCGGCCGAGGCGTTGATCGGACCGTTCGGCTGGCGCGCCCTGTTCTTCCTGCTGACCGCGCTGTCGGTGGGCGCGGCGTTGCTGGTGTTCTTCGTCGTGCCGGAGAAGCCGCTGCCGGGGCAGGGCCAGACGCTGCGCCAGCAGATCGCCGGCTTCAGCCGAATTTTCGCGTCGCGCGCGTTCTGGCGCATTGCGCTGCCGCTGGTCATCTGCCATAGCGCCTATCTCGCGCTGCAGGGTCTGTGGCTGGGCCCCTGGCTCTACGACGTGGCCGGCCTGCCGCGCGCCTCGGTCGGCCGCTACCTGCTCATCACGGCGCTGGCCTATACCTTGGGCTCGGTGTTTTTCGGCGTGACGAGCGATCGCCTGGCGCGCGCCGGCGTATCGCGCATGACCATGTTCAAGCTCGGGCTGGGGGTGTCGCTAGCGATGTACTGCCTGATCGCCGCCGGCACGACGGCCGGGCTGCCGGCGATCCTGGCGGTGTACGGCTTCACCGCCATCTCGGCGGCGCTCGCCTACCCGCTGCTGACGGTGCTGTTCGCGCCGGAGATGACCGGCCGGGTCAACACCGCGTCGAACGTGCTGATGTTCGGCGTGGCGTTTCTTTTCCAGTGGGTCATCGGGGCGCTGCTGCCCTACGGCTACAGCGCGGCGCTGTTCAGCCTGGCGGCGCTGCAGATCACAGCGCTCGCCTGGCTGTTGCCGATGAAGGAACGCGGCTAGCCGCGCTTGTAGACGATCTTCTTGGTCTGGCCGTCGCAGGTGCCGACCACGACCTTGCCCTCGGTCTGCGCGTCCCGCTCGACGATCTCGAGCGTGAAGGTATCCACGCCGTTCTTGCGGATCTTCGCGTCGATCTCGGCCTTGAGCTCTTCGCAGGGCTTGCGCTGCTGCGCCCAGACGGAACCCGAAAGACCCAGCACCAGCATCGCTACGAGCAGTCTGACGATCATTTTTGTCTCCCTTTGCGGCTGTGTCGCCGTAGGAGCACTTTACTACTGTCCCGGCTGCAGCAGCCAGTACAGGGCCAGGACGCCTGCGGAAATTGTCACAAGCAGGCCCAGCCGGCCATAGCGGCGGAAGCTGCCGTTCGGCCTGAAGTAGAGGTTGCGGATCAGGTCGTCGCGGCCGCCGCCCCACAGCCAGTCGGGGCCGGCCTTGTTCACCACGTAAGGATTGAAAATCCCCAGCAGGAACGAGAAGAACGTTCCCACGATCATGCCCATTGCCACGAAACCCCTCCCGTTCAGGCGCTGCTTGTAGCGGAGGATTATATTCGGGTATCGCAGTCTCTACGATGTCCGAAAAGCGCGACAGGAGGAGAGAAGAATGTACAAGACCACCATTGCGGGAAGCCTGCCCAAGCCCGGCTGGCTCGCCGAAACGCGGAAGCTGTGGCCGGCATGGCGCGCCACGGGCCCGGAGCTCGAGCGCGCCAAGCGCGACGCCACGCTGCTGTGGCTGAAGGAGCAGGAGGACGCCGGCCTCGACATCGTCACCGACGGCGAGCAGTCGCGGCAGCACTTCGTGCACGGCTTCCTCGAGTTCGTCGAAGGCATCGACTTCAGCCGCAAGGTGAAGATGGGTATCCGCAACAACCGCTACGACGCGATGGTGCCGGTGGTCACCGGGCCGCTCAAGCTGAAGGGCCGCGTGCACCAGGCCGAAGCGCGCTTCGCGCGGCGCCACACCGAGCGGCAGCTGAAGATCACGCTGCCCGGGCCGATGACCATCGTCGACACCATCGCCGACGAGCACTACGGCGACAAGGTAAAGCTCGCCATGGCGTTCGCCGGGCTGCTCAACCAGGAGGCGCGCGCGCTGGAGAAGGACGGCGTCGACGTGATCCAGTTCGACGAGCCCGCGTTCAACGTCTACATGGACGACGTCAAGCGCTGGGGCGTCAAGGCGCTGGAGCGTGCCGCGCAGGGCCTGGAGTGCACCACCGTGGTCCACATCTGCTACGGCTACGGCATCCAGGCCAACGTCGACTGGAAGAACACCCTGGGCGGCGAGTGGCGCCAGTACGAGGAGATTTTCCCGGCCCTGGCGAAAAGCAGCATCGACCAGATCTCGCTCGAGTGCATCAACTCGCGCGTGCCGATAGAGCTGCTGCGGCTGCTGAAGGGCAAAGACGTGCTGCTCGGCGTGATCGACGTGGCCACCGACACCATCGAGACGCCGCAGCAGGTCGCGCAGACCATCCGCAAGGCCTTGCGCTACGTGCCCAGGCAGCACCTGTTTCCGTGCACCAACTGCGGCATGGCGCCCATGGACCGCGACATCGCGCTCGCCAAGCTGAAGGCCCTTACCGCCGGCGCCGCCCTCGCCAATCGGGGTCAGAGCCCGATTACCAGGCCAAAGCGAAAGCGGGGAAGCACTCGGACTTCGAGCCGCGCGGGTCGCAGGCGGCCTCGAGCGCGCCGCTAGCCTCGTCGAGCTGCGCGCCGGAAACGAAGCCCTCGGTCCAGTCGGGGGCGACGTCGACGTCGTGGCCGCGGCGGCGCAGCTCGTCGATCACCTTTGCGCCGAAGCGCGCCTCGATGCGCACGCGGTTGGGCAGGCCCTGGTGCGGAGAGAAAAAGCCCGGGAAATGCTCGGTGGACAGGCGCGGCGCCTCGATCGCGTCCTGCAGCGGCAGGCCGAAGGCGGCGCGGTACAGGAAGAACTGCAGCAGCCATTGGCCCTGGTTGTCGCCGCCCATGGTGCCGAAGGTCATCCACGGCTTGCCGCCCTTGAAGGCGAGCGACGGCGTCAGCGTGGTGCGCGGCCGCTTGCCCGGCGCCACCACGTTCGGATGGTGCGCGGGGGCAAGATAGAAGGTCATCATGCGCGAGGACAGCGGAAAGCCCAGCGGCCCGATCACCTCGGAAGACCTGATCCACGCCCCGCTCGGGGTGAACGACGCCATGTTGCCTTTGGCGTCGATGGCATCGACGTGCACCGTGCCCGCGCCCCAGTCCTTCGGCGTGAAGCGCTCGTCGGCCGGCAGCAGCGCCGCGTTGCGTCGCGCATCGCCCGGGCGCAGCTCGCGATTGGACTTTCGCAGGTCGATCAGCGCCGCGCGCATTGTCGAGTAATCGCCGGAAAGCAAGACCTCGGCAGGGACCGGGACCATGGATGGGTCGCCGTAGTACTGTTCGCGGTCGGCGAAAGCAAGCTTCATCGCCTCGACGAGGAGATGGCAGTAATCGGCGCTGCCCGGCTGCATGCCCTTGAGATACGGCCACATGAGCGCGAGGGTCTGCAGCTCCGCCGGCCCCTGGCTCCAGAAACCGCACTTGAAAAGCTCCGCGTCGCCCAAGCGCAGCGACACCGGCGCCTCGATGCGCGTCTCGAAGGCCTCGAGGTCGGTGCGCGCCAGCAGGCCGTCGCGTTCCCTGACGAACTTCGCGATCTCGCCGGCGACGTCGCCGCGGTAGAACGCCTCGTGCGGATCCTTCGCATTGGCCAGGTAGTCGAGCGTGCGGGCAAGCGCCTCGTTCTTTAGCAACTGCCCCACCTCGGGCGCCTTTCCGCCCGGCAGATAGAGCTCGGCGCTCCCCGGCCACCTCGCCCGGAACTTGTCCTGCAGCGCCACCAGCCCGAACTTGTGCTGCTGGCGCAGGCCCGCCGAGACCGGAAAGCCCTTTGCCGCCAGCTCGCGCGCTGCGGCGGAGACGTCGCGAAAGGTCATGGTGCCCCAACGGCCCAGCGCCGTCACGAGCGCCGACAGCGTGGCCGGCACGCCGGCGGCGAGCACATCCTCGTCCGGCACGTCCTTCAATCCGCGCTTCGTGAATGCCTCGGGCGTGGCCGCCATGGGCGCGGCCATGTTGCCGTTGAGCGCGATCACGCGCGACTCGCCCGCAGGGCGTATGAGGACCGGGCACTCGCCGCCCAGCGTGTTCATCTGCGGATTGACCAGCCCCTCGACCAGCGTCATCGCCACCGCCGCGTCGATCGCGTTGCCGCCCGCCTTGAGCACGTCGGCGCCGGCATTGGCCGAAAGATAGGAGTTCGACGCCACCGCGCCGCGCGTGCCGATGAGGCGCGGATAGAACGTGGTGGAGTCGGTGGGGGCGATGCGGTAGGCGCGTAAGCTCATGGCGTTAGAATAGCCGCACGCATGCTCGATCTCCTCGCTGAAAAGAAGCTGGCGGAAGCTGTTTCACGCGGTGAGCTCGACGACCTTCCGGGCCAGGGGCAGCCGCTCGACCTCGAGGAAGACCCGTTGATCCCTGAAGACTTGCGGCTCGCCTACCGCATCCTGAAGAACGCCGGCTTTGTTCCCGCCGAAGTGGCCCAGATCAAGCAGATCGGTGAGCTGGAGCGGCTGGTGTCGGAAGGCAGCGCGGACGAAAAGGCGGCGCGCAAGCTGGCGTTGCTCAAGACCCGCATTGAAAGCGCGTACTACGAGAAAGTGCTAAGAAGGCTTCGCTAGCTCGGCGGGCGTGCCGATGAGCGACACGACGGCATCCGGCGGGATAGGCGGGACGGTTTTTTCCCAGGCCTCGTAGCGCGCCCGCAGCTCGGCAAAGCGCTCCGGCTCGCGGCGGGCGCGATTGGCGCGCTCGCGCGGATCGCGGGCGAGGTCGTAGAGGAACTCGTTGCCTTCGAGCGAAACCCACTTCCAGCGCCCGGAGCGCACCGCCTTCTGCTGGCGGAATTTCATGCGCCAGAAAAGGTCGCGCGCCACCGGCTGCGCGGGCGATTGAAAAATGGGCTGCAGGGTCATTCCGTCCAGCGGGTAGTCCGGATGCGGGGCAACGCCGGCCGCCTCCAGGAAGGTCGCCACCCAGTCCATGGTGATGGCGAGCTGCGCAGTGGTGGCGCCGGCGCGCATGCGCCCCGGCCAACGCGCGATGTATGGCACGCGAATGCCGCCTTCGAGCAGGTCCATCTTGCCGCCGGTGAGCGGCCAGTTGTCGGAGAAGCGCTCGCCGCCGTTGTCGCTGGTGAAGACGACAAGCGTGTTGTCGTCCACCTCGGCGAGCAGCCGGCCGATGCCTTCGTCCATCTGCCGGATCATGCCGAGATAGGTGTCGAGCGACCCACCGTCGAGGTGGCTGATGCTGCGGATGGCCTTCGATTCGGCCTCGTCCTCGCGCGTCTCCCAGGGCCAGTGGGGCGCGGTGTAGTGCAGCGACAGCAGGTACGGGCCTTTCTGCCGCTTCACGAACTCGACCGCCCGATCCGACAGCAGATCGGTGAGGTATCCCGGGCGGCGCATCTCCTGCTCGCCTTCGTACAGGTCGTGCGTTCCACTGGAGTCGCAGTGGGTGAAGTAGTCCACGCCGCCGCTCATGGGGCCGAAGAACTCGGCATAGCCGCTTTTCAGCGGGCCGAAATGCGGCGCGAACCCCAGGTGCCACTTGCCGACGAGTGCGGTGGCGTAGCCCGCCTTGCGCAGCAGCGAAGCGAGAGTCGGATGCGCCGGCGGCAGCCCGAGCGCAGGATTGCCGCGCGCCATGCGGCTGGAGATCGGCTCGTCGGCCGCGCCGCGCAGCCGGTATTGCCAGCGCCCGGTGGCGAGCGCAAAGCGCGTGGGCGAGCACACCGGCGAGTTGGCATAGCCATCGGTAAAGCGCAGTCCCTCCGCCGCCATGCGATCCAGGTTCGGAGAGCAAGCCGATCGGCCGCCATAGCAACCCAGGTCCGCATAGCCGAGGTCGTCGGCCATGATGAAGATGAAGTTAGGTCTAGTCAGCCTTGATTCCCGCGTCGCTCACGACCCGCGCCCATTTCAGGACCTCCGCACGGATGTGCGAGGCGAACGCGTCGGCGCTCGATTCTGCAGGCTCCAGGCCGACACGGGCAAGACGCTCTTTCACATCGTCCTGCGCGAGCACGGCGGCGAGCGCCTGCTCGAGCCGTTCGATCACTGCCCGGGGGGTGCCGCGCGGCGCGACGATGCCGTGCCAGTCGCGCACGTCGACCGCGTAGCCCAGTTCTGCCAGCGTGCGCACCTCCGGCAATGAAGTCAGGCGCGACGGCGCCGGGGTGGCGAGCGCAAGCAGCTTCCCGGCGCGCACCTGGGGCAGCGCAGCGGGCGCGACCGCGATCATCATGTCCACCTGCTCTCCCAGCAGCGCGCCCAGTCCGGCCACGACGCCCTTGTACGGCACGTGGCGCAGCTCGATCCCGGCGCGCTGGCTGAAGAGCACCGCAGCCAGATGCGCCGGCGTGCCGTTTCCGCCCGAGGCATAGGTGAGATCGCCCGGGCGGGCCCTGGCCGCGGCGACCAGCTCCGCCACCGAGGCGAAGGACGATCCCGGGCGCACCACGAGCACGTTGGAGACCCAGGAAAGCTGGCGTACCGGCGCGAGATCGCGCACGGTGTCGTAGGGCATGGCCGGCATCAGGCTGGGCGCGACGCTGGAAGGCATGCCGAGCACGCCGAGGGTGTGGCCGTCGGCTGGGCTCTTCGCGACCGCCGCCAGCGCGATCGTGTTGATCGCGCCCGGACGGTTCTCCACCACCACCGGCTGGCCGAGCCGGACCGACAGCGGCTCGGCGACGATCCTCGCCGCCACGTCGCCGGGCGTCCCGGGGGGCGCGCCGTTCACGATGCGGATGGGCTTGGAGGGATAAGGTTGTGCCGCGGCATGGCACGCAAAGAGGAGCAGCAGGAGAAGTAGGCGCATGGCCCGCACTACAGCATGCATGGCGCCCGGGCGTAAGATGCGGCTTCGCCATTCGTGATAACCAGAGGTAATCGGCTTGCGCATCGCCCAGCTGCGGGATTTCATCGCGACGGTCGAGCACGGCAGCCTGCGCGCCGCGGCGCGCGCCATAGGCGTGTCGCAGCCGGCGATCACCAAGAGCATCCGCCAGCTGGAAAACGAGCTGCACGCGCAGCTCCTGCAACGCAATGCCCGCGGCGCCTCGCTGACGCCGGCCGGCAAGGCTTTCCTCGCGCGCGCCCGCGTGATCCAGGCGGAGCTGCGCAAGGCCGAAGAAGATCTCCAGCGGTTGAGCGGCGGGCGGCAGGGGGCGGTCGCCTTTGGCGTGGCGCCGGCGGCCTGCATGCTGCTGGTGCCGGAGGCCATGCTGGCGTTCCGCCGCGACCACGCGAAGGCCAGGGTGCGCATCGTGGAAGGGGTGAATCCGGCTCTGCTGCCGCTGGTGCGGGAGGAAACGCTCGACTTCTCCATCGGCCAGGGACCCGCCGGCCGGCTCGACGGCGCCCTGCGCTTCAAGCCGCTGTTTCGCCCGCGCCTTGCCATCGTCGGCCGCCGCGGGCACCCGCTGCGCGCAGCGAAGTCCCTGCGCGAGCTCGCAGGAGCGTCGTGGCTCATGTTCTACCCGACGGGCAGCGGCGCGACCCTCGAGCGGGCGTTTACCACCGCCGGCCTGGCGCTTCCGGAAGCCATCGTGCAATGCGAGTCCTATGCCGCCGCGCTGGCATTGCTCGCAAAAACCGATGTCCTCGGCCTGCTGATCCCGCAGGTCACCAGCGATCTGCTGCGCCCACGGCATCTGCAGGTGATCGAGATCGACGAGGACATGCCGGCTCCGCTGATCGGCTTGTATACCCGCGCCGACGCGCCGCTTACGCCGGCGGCGGCCGCGCTGGCGCAGGCGGTGACCGCAGCGGGGGGGGCGTGCGGCCGGACGGACGGCCCGGCAAGGACCGGGGTCGCAAGCCCGGTGGGCTGGTCGACTACGACGAGGTGCTGCCGCACTTCCGGGAGGCCACCTGGGAGGAGGCGCTCGACCTCGTCGCCCGCCGGCTGAAGGAGATCCACGCCGAAGGCGGGCCGGGAGCGATCGCGGGGTTCGGGTCGGCCAAGTGCTCCAACGAGGAGGCCTACCTCTTCCAGAAGCTCATCCGCACGGGCTTCGGCACCAACAACGTCGACCACTGCACCCGGCTCTGCCACGCCTCGTCGGAGGCCGCGCTGTTCGAGGGCGTCGGCTCGGGCGCGGTGTCGACGACGTACGGCGACATCGTCAACGCCGACGTCGCCATCCTCGCCGGCACGAACACGACGGCCAACCACCCGGTGGCGTCGTCGTTCTTCAAGCAAGCCCGCCGCAAGGGCACGAAGATCATCTATGTCGATCCGCGCGCGTCCACGGTGTCCGAGCACGCTGACATCTT
>DATACE010000070.1:0-5570 GCA_036259215.1 Burkholderiales bacterium
AGTAGCTGTCTCCGCTGAGCGGCAACAGCGCCGCCAACGCAAAGAGCGCGACCGCGAGCGCCGCATCGCGCTTCATTCGTACCCCTTGCGGCCCAGGAGTCCCGAAGGTCGCACTATGAGCACGAGGATGAGCAGCGAGAAGGACAGCGTGATGGCGTGCTCGGGTCCGAACCAGAGGGCGCCGAAGCTCTCCACCACGCCCAAGGTCAGGCCGCCGATCATGGCGCCGGGCACGCTGCCCAGGCCGCCCAGCACGCAGATGACGAAGGCCTTGCCGAGGTAGGTCGAGCCTACGAGCGGCGAGATCGGAAAAATCATCGCGAGCAGCGCGCCGCAGGCGCCGGCCATGAGCGTCCCAAGCCCGAAGGTAATGGCGTAGATGCGCCGCACGTTGACGCCCATCAGTGCGGCCGCCTCGCGATCCATGCGAACGGCGACGATCGCGCGGCCGATGCGCGAGCGCGCGAGCAGCAGATAAAGCAGTCCGGTGAGCGCCAGCGCCAGCACCATGCCGATCAGACGGTCGTTCGCCAGCACCAGCGGCCCCAAACTGGTCACGCCCAGCGGCGGATCGAGAACCAGCTTGCGAAAGTCCGCGCTAAAGCCGAGCACCATGGCGTTCGACAGCATGAGGTCCAGGCCGAAGGTGAGCGACAGCGTGAGCAGCACCGGGGCGGCAATCATGCGGTTGATGACCCCGGCCTGCAGCGCAAAGCCGAAGGCGAAGAACAGCGGCGGGGCGAGGAGCACGGCGACGAACGGGTGCACGCCGAGCAGCGAGTAGGCGAAAAACGCGAGGTATCCGCCCAGCACGATGAACGAGCCGTGCAGGATGTTGATGACGTTAAGCACCCCCCAGACAAGCGAGAAGCCGGCGGCAATGCAGGCGTACAACCCGCCCAGCATCAGTCCGTTGGCGAGGATCTGCAGCGACAGCATCGCCGCCGGCGAGCCGCTACTTCACGCCGAGCTGGAGCTCGCCCTGCTTGATGACGGCGGGGTGGATCACCGTCGGCTTGCCCTTCTGGATCTGGAACACCGGCGGCTCGAGCGACACGATCTGCCCGGTGGGGCCGAACTTGACCGGCCCCCAGAAGGTGACCTCGTCGAAGGCGGCCAGCGCATCGCGCACCTTGGCGCGCTCGACGGTACCGGCCTTCTCGATCGCCATCTGCAGGATGGCCCCCGCGGCGGCGGCCGAAGCTTCGGCATAGTCGGGCGTGGTCTTGTACTTCGCCTCGAACCGCTTGACGAAGGCCTCGGTCGCGCCGAAAAGGTCCCTGCCCTTGTAGCGCACCGCCGGATGCCACCAGGCGGCGCTGGTCACGTTCTCGGAGAGCTTGCCCGTGGCGTCGATCCATTCCTGGTAGGCGGGCGCGGCGATCATGGTGACCACGGGCGCCTCGATTCTGAGGTCGGCCATCTGCTTGCGCAGGAGCACAAGATCGTTGGTGTAGCCCGTGGCGAAGATCCAGTGCGGCGCCTGCGCCTTGATCTGGGTAAGCGCCGAAGCGTGGTCCAACGTACCGATGGCGTATTTTTCAAAATAGGCGACGCTCATGCCGCGCTTCTTGGCCGACTTCTCCATCTCCTGCGCGATTGCGAGAGGAAAAAGGTCGTTTCTCGCAAGGATGGCCACGCGCTGCACGTCGGAGGCCCGCTTGCGCACGATGTCCGAGAGCGGCTCGGTGAGCGTGTCGTTGGGCGTGAAGGTGCCGAACAGGAACTTGTAGCCCTGGTCGTAGACCTGCGCCGAGGAAGCCGTGGCCGCAATGGTCGGCACGCCATACTTTTCCGAGACGCTGGAGGCCGCCTTGGTCGCGCCGGAGCCGAACGGCGAAAACAGGAACTGCACCTTGTCCTGCGTGATGAGGCGCTCGGCGGCCTGCACTGCGCGCGGCGTATTGGACTGGTAGTCGACGTAGACAATTTCGACTTTCATGCGTTTGCCGCCGACTCTCACGCCGCCCGCCTGGTTGGCGGTCTCGGCCCATAGGTCGTAGCCGCGCTGCTGCTTCACCGCCTCCGGTGAAAGGGGCCCGGTGATCGGAAGCGGCGCACCGATGCGGATGGTGTCCTGCGCGGCAGCCGGGACGGCGAGCAGCGCAGCCAGCGCAACGAGCGACGCGGTCAAGTAGCGTTTCATGATTACCCCTCCCCGATTTGAGCCGGGTCAGTGTACCAGCCCGCGAGTTGGGCTAGGATGCGGCGCTATCCATGAGCTATCTCGTAGGCATCGACATCGGCGGCACGTTCACCGATTGCGCCATCGTGGACGGCGCCGGCAAGCTGCTGACCACCAAGGTACCGTCCACCCCGGCGGACTTCTCGCGCGGCATGATGGACGCCCTGGGCGCCGGCGCGCAGGCGCTCGGGGTGGAGCTGGGCGATTTCTGCCGCGACATCGCCTTCCTTTCGCACGGCACCACCGTGGGCACGAACACCATCATCCAGAAGAAGGGCGCGCGCGTCGGGCTCATCACCACGCGCGGCCACGAGGATGCCTTGCACATCATGCGCGGCTCGCGCGGCTACAACGGGCGCGACATCCGCAAGGTGGTGCACTTTCCGGAGACCTCGAAGCCCGCGCCGATCGTGCCCAAGCGGCTGATCCGCGGCATCTCCGAGCGCGTGGACTGCTTCGGCGAAGTGGTCGTCGAGCTGAACGAGCAGCAGGCCGAAGCCGCGATCCGCGAGCTGGTGGCCGAAGGCGTGCAGGCGATCGCCGTGTGCTTCCTGTGGTCGTTCCGCAACCCCGCCCACGAGCAGCGGGTGCGCGAGATGGTGCAACGGCTCGCCCCCGAGGTGTATGTCACCTGCTCCATCGACATCGCGCCGAAATGGGGCGAATACGAGCGCGTGACGGCCACCGCGCTGAATGCCTACCTCGGTCCGGTGATGTCCGGGTACCTGGAGAAGATCGATTCATCGCTGCAGCGGCTGGGCTACGCCCACGGCCTGCAGATCGCGCAGTGCGGCGGCGGCACGGTGCCGGTCGAGCGCGCCGGCGAGGCGCCGCTGCTCACGCTCGATTCGGGCCCGGTGTCGGGCGTGACCGCCTGCCTGTTCCTCGGCGCCGCCATGGGGGAGAAGCACATCATCACCACCGACATGGGCGGCACCTCGTTCGACGTCTCGATCATCCACGATGGCAAGCCGGCCTACTCCTTCATCAGCAACACCGACCAGTACGAGTACTTCCTGCCCAAGGTGGACTTGCAGGCGATCGGCGCGGGCGGCGGCAGCCTGGTGCGCGCGCACCCCGAGACGCGCACCATGACCGTCGGTCCGGACAGCGCCGGAGCCTTTCCCGGCCCGGTGTGCTACGGGCGCGGCGGCACGGTGCCGACGGTGACCGACGCGCAGCTCGTGCTGGGCTACCTCGACCCCGACAACTTCGCCGGCGGGCGCATGAAACTGGACCGCGCAGCCGCTGTGCAGGCCATCGAAGCCCTTGGCAAGCCGATCGGCATGAGCGCGGTCGAGTGCGCCGCCGGCATCTGCCGCATCGTCGAGCTGCAGATGGCCGACGTGATCCGCAAGGTGACCGTGGAGAAAGGCTACGACCCGCGCGACTTCGTGCTGTTCGCCTTCGGCGGCGCCGGCCCCGCCCACGCCGGCGTGTTCGCGCAGGAGCTGGGCGTCAGGAAAATCGTCATCCCCCAGAGAAAAGCGGCTTCAACCTGGTGCGCGTTCGGCGCCGCGGCGGCCGATGTGCTGCATATCTTCGAGCATACCGAGATCATGCCCACGCCGGTGCCGGCGCAGCGGGTAAACCGGATTCTCCAAGAGATACAAGCCAAAGCGGAACGGCTGATGGCGAGCGAAGGCATCGCGAAGCATCGGCAGCGCTTCGAGTTCTCCCTCGACGTGCGCCACAAGGGGCAGATCAACGAAGTGGAGGTGCTGCTGCCCTTCGACAGGCTGCCCGCCGCCTACGAGCCGCGGCTGCGCGCGCTGTTCACCGAGCGCTACGAAAAGCTCTACGGACGCGGCTCGGCCCTCGCCGGCGCGCAGCTCGAGATCGTGGTGTGCCGGCTGCGCGCGCGCGCCCTCACCCCGCGGCCTAAGCTGGTGAAATCGCGGACCTCGACCACAGCCATCCCCAAGGCCGCGGTGCGCAAGCCGCGGCAAATCTACTGGTCGGGCCTCAAGAAGACCCCGGTCTACGACGGCGAGAAGCTCGCCGTGGGCAACACCGTCAAGGGCCCCGCCATCGTCGAGACCTCGGATACCGCCGTGGTCGTCCATCCCGGCCGCACGTTGCGCGTGGACGCGCTCGGAAACTTCGAAATCACATTCAAATGAACGCACCGCTGAAGAAGCTCAACGAACTGACCGGCGTGGTGTTCGACGGCCGCCGCAGCGGCTATGTGCCGCCCAGGCAGCTCAGCATCTCGCCGAAGCTGAAGCTCCACAAGAAGGCGAAGAAGGAGATCGACCCGGTCACCTTCGAGGTGGTGCGCCACGCGCTGTGGAACGTGAACGAGGAGCATGGCGCGACCATCCAGCGCCTGTCGGGCTCGCCGGTGGCGATGTACGCGCTCGACCTCAACCCGTCGATCCTGACCGAGGATGCGGAGTTCGTCTATTTCGGGCCGTACATGCAGTACATGTCCGGGGTGACCGACACGCAGGTGAAGTGGACGCTGGAGAACCGCAGCGACAACCCCGGCATCCGCGACGGCGACATGTTTCTCGCCAACGACCCGTGGGTGGGCGCCGCGCACCAGATGGACGTGATGCTGCTTTGCCCGGTGTTCTGGAAAGGGGAGCTTTTCTGCTGGGTGACCAACTGCCTGCACCAGTACGACATCGGCGGCATCACCCCGGGGAGCTTCTGTCCTTCGGCGCGCGACGCCTACGACGAGGGCATCCTGCTGCCGCCCATCAAGATCGTGGAGAACAACGAGATCCGCCGGGATATCGAGGAAGTCTACTTGCGGAGCTCGCGCAAGCCCTCCGCGGTGGCGCTCGATTTCCGCGCGCAGCTTGCCGGCAACATGACGGCGAAGGACCGGGTGCTCGCCCTTATCTCGCGCTACGGCGCGGAGACGGTGAAGGGGGTGATGCGCAAGATCATCGACGACGGGGAGCGCGCCTTCCTGAAAAAGCTCGCCCGGCTGCCCGACGGCATCTGGCGCGACCGCACCTACGTCGAGTGCTGCCGCCCCGGGGACCGCGGCGTGCACCGGGTGATGCTCACGCTGAAGAAGGAGAAAAACCGCCTGGTGTTCGAGAACGAGGGCACCGATCCGCAGGCGGGCGCGATCAACGCCACCTACTCCGGCTGGCGCGGCGCCATCATGGTGGCCCTGAACGAGCTCCTGTGCTGGGACCAGTACTACGCGGTGGGCGGGGCGCTGCGCCACGTGGACTTCAACCCTACGCCGGGCACGCTGAACTGCGCCGATTTCCCCGCATCGGTGTCGACCGCGCCGGTGCAGTGCATGGAGATCTCGCTCTACCCGGCCTACAACGTGCTATCCAAGATGATGTACCCGGACCCGGAGTTGCGCCGCGACGTGATGTGCATTGGCGGCACCAGCCAGTGGCCGGCGACCATCTTC
>DATACE010000071.1:0-6623 GCA_036259215.1 Burkholderiales bacterium
GGTGCTCGCCATCTCCGAGCCCTCCAGGTAGCCGCGCTCGTTCATCTTCTTCTCGAGGCTCGCCACCTGCGCCTCGTCGATGAACACGCCCAGCTCGCCCGGCTGCGAGAAATCCAGCAGGCTGACGAAGAAAGTCGCCGTCTTTACCCGCTTATCCTTCTTGGAAGAAAGATAGGCCAGGGCGGCGCCCAGCAGCGTTCCCCCCAGGCAGTAGCCGATGAAGTTCACCTCGCGCTCGCCGGTTTGCTCCGTTACCGCGTCGAGCGCGCCGATGGCGCCTTCGAGCATGTAGTCGTCGAAGCCCTTCTGCGCGAGGCGCGCATCCGGGTTCACCCACGACACCACGAACACCGTGTGGCCCTGCGCCACCGCCCAGCGGATGAAGGAATTCTTCTCGCGCAGGTCGAGGATGTAGTACTTGTTGATCCACGGCGGGATGATGATCAGCGGCCGCTTGTACACCTGCGGGGTGGTGGGCAGGTACTGGATGAGCTGCATGAGGTCGTTCTGGAACACGACCTTGCCCGGCGTGGTGGCGACGTTCCTGCCGAGCTGGAACGCGCTCTCGTCGGTCATCGAGATGTGCAGCTCGCCGCGGCCCTTCTCCAGGTCGGAAAGCAGGTTGTTCAGGCCGCGCACCAGGTTCTGCCCGCCGCTTTGCATGGTCTCGCGCAGCACCTGCGGGTTGGTCATGAGGAAGTTCGACGGCGCGAGGGCGTCCACCGCCTGGCGCGTGAAGAAAGCCACCTTCTTCTCGGACTCGGGCGACAGGTCGTCGACCTGCGCCACCGCGTGCTGGATGTGCCGCGCGGCGATGAGGTACGACTGCTTGATGTAGTCGAACACGAAGTTGGACGACCAGTCGTCGTCCTTGAAGCGCGCGTCGCCCTTGGCCGGCTCGGCCACCGCCGCTGCGGGCAGGCCGAGGAGCTTCATCCAGCTCGACTGCCACAGGCGCGCGTAGTCGATCCACAGGTTGGCGGACATGGCTGCCATGAGCGCGGGATCGCTCGCCATGCGCGCGTAGAGGTCCATGAACGCCTTGGCGATGCCCATCTCGTCGCGCACCGCGGCCGACAGGCTCTCGGCCTGCTTCTGCGCGAATTCGCCCAGGATCCTCGAGGAGCGCTCGGCCACCTGCTGGTAGACCGCGGCCATTTCTTCTTCGGAACGGTTCATGCCTTAGCGTACCGCACTACGCCGTCGTCGCCGACCGCGCGCTTCGCCTCGCCCGCGTAGTACAGGTAGTGCAGGTGGGCTATGGCCTCGCCCATGGCGAAGAAAGTCTGGTGCGCGTCGAGCGGCCGGCGGAACAGGACCGGAAGCAGGTCGTTCGCGCTTTTGGGTTGATCCAAGTGGGTTAGCAGCTCTTTGAATCTTTTGTCGTGGTGTTCCTCGAGCTGCCTCACCCGCAGGTGCGCGCCGCGGAACGGCCGGCCGTGCGAGGGCAGCACCAGCACGTCCTCGGGAAGCTCGCGATAGCGCGCCACCGATTCCAGGAACAGGCGCAGCGGGTCGCCCTCCGGATCGATGGACCATACGCTGACGTTGGTGGAAATGGTGGACAGAAGCATGTCGCCGGCGATGAGGACGTTCGCTTCCTCGCAGTACAGGGACAGATGCTCCGGCGCGTGCCCGTGGCCGATGATCGCGCGCCAGTCGCGCCCGCCGATGCGCACCCGGTCGCCTTCGATGATGCGCCGGTAGGCATGCGGAAACTCGGGCACCAGCTCGGCGTAGCGGTTGTTGCCGCGCATGCGCGCCATGGCAGCGCTGCGCTCGGGGTCGAGCCCGTTTTTCTTGAACACCGACAGCACCGCCTCGCCGGTATAGCCGGCGCTCGAGGAGCGCACGGCGTGCGCGGTGAGGTACTCGCCCTGCGTGGTCCACATCTGAACGCCGAAGCGCTCGCACAGCCAGCCCGCATTGCCGGCGTGGTCGGGGTGGTAATGCGTGACGATGATGCGCCCGACGTCCGGCGGAAGTATCTTCTCCCACAGCGCGCGCGTCTCGGCGTCGCCGATGCCGCAGTCGACGATGGTGCAGCCTCCGTCGTCGTCCAGCAGCCACAGGTTGATGTGATCGAGCTGGAACGGCAGCGGCATGCTGAGCCAGCGCACGCCGGGCGCCACTTGGAGCGTTGTGCCGGGTGCCGGGGTTTGCGGCCAAGGGTACTGAAGAGAGGACATCAGATAAAATCCGCCCCAAGTTACCATGGAAACGGAGCGCGCCGAGTTCTCGATCAGCGACCTGGCGCGCGAGTTCGACATCACCCCGCGCGCCATCCGCTTCTACGAGGACCAGGGCCTGCTCGCGCCGCGCCGCGCCGGCCAGCGGCGCATCTACACGCCGCGCGATCGCACGCGGCTCAAGCTCACGCTGCGCGGCAAGCGGTTGGGATTGACGCTCTCGGAGATCCGCGAGCTCATCGACATGTACGAGCCGGGGCGCGACGAGCGCCCGCAGCTCGAGCGCTTCCTGGCGGTGCTGGATGCGCACAAGGCGAGCCTCAACCGCCAGCGGCAGGACCTGGAAGCGCAGCTCGCCGAGCTCGAGGCCTTTGAAAAGAAAGTGAAAAAGCGCCTGCGTGGTTGACGTTTACGTTAACGTAAAGTAACCTCGCGACGATGAACGCGCCGGCCGACCCCGGGTTCGAGCAACGCTGCAGGGAAAGCTTTTCGCGCCAGAAAGCGATGGCGCTGATCGGCGCGGCGCTCGCCGTGGTGGAGCCGGGCTACGTGGAGGTGCGCCTGCCGTTCCGCGATGACCTCACGCAGCAGAAAGGCTACGTGCACGGCGGTATCCTCGGCATGATCGCCGATACCGCCTGCGGCTACAGCGCGTTCTCGCTCATGCCGGCGGGCTGCTCGCTGGTGACCGTGGAGTACAAGATCAACATCCTCTCGCCGGCGCGCGGCTCGCTGGTCGCCAAGGGCCAGGTGATCAAGCCCGGCCGCACGCTCAGCATCGCGCGCGCCGAGGTGTACGCCGAGGACGGCAAGCACGTCGCCTCGATGCAGCAGACCTTGATGATGCTCGCCAACACGCCGGATACGCCCGAGTGAACCTGCTGCGCTTCGATCATGGCGAAGCCATCGCCATGCTGCGCGACAGCGTGCAGCAGTTCGCCGCCAAGGAAATCGCGCCGCGCGCGGCGCACATCGACCAGGCGAACGAGTTCCCGCCCGACCTGTGGCGCAAGCTTGGCGCCCTGGGCCTGCTCGGCGTCACGGTCGAGGAGGAGTACGGCGGCACGGCGATGGGCTACCTCGCGCACATCGTGGCCATGGAGGAGATCTCGCGCGCCTCGGCGTCGGTCGGGCTTTCCTACGGCGCGCATTCCAACCTGTGCGTGAACCAGATCCGGCGCAACGGTTCCGAGGCGCAGAAGCGCAAGTACCTGCCGAAACTGATCTCGGGCGAGCACGTCGGCGCGCTGGCGATGTCCGAACCCGGTGCCGGATCAGATGTTGTTTCAATGAAGCTAAAAGCTGAACGGCGTGGCGACCGCTACCTCCTCAACGGCAACAAGATGTGGATCACCAACGGCCCGGATGCCGACGTGCTGGTGGTCTACGGCAAGACCAGCGACCGGGGCATCACCGCCTTTCTCGTCGAAAAAGGCATGCAGGGCTTCTCGACCGCACAGAAGCTGGACAAGCTCGGCATGCGCGGCTCGAACACCTGCGAGCTTGTCTTTCGCGATTGTGAATTATCAAAAGACCAGGTCCTCGGCCTGGACGGCGAAGGCGTGAAGGTGCTCATGTCCGGCCTGGACTACGAGCGCGCCGTGCTCGCCGGCGGGCCGCTGGGCATCATGGCCGCCTGCCTGGACACGGTCCTGCCTTACGTGCACGAGCGCAAGCAGTTCGGCCAGCCGATCGGCGAGTTCCAGCTCATGCAGGGCAAGCTCGCCGACATGTACACCACCTTCTCCGCCTGCCGGGCGTACGTCTACGCGGTCGGGCAGGCGCTGGACCGGAACGAAACCACGCGCAAGGACGCCGCCGGCGCCATCCTGTACGCCGCGGAGAAAGCCACCTGGATGGCCGGCGAGGCGATCCAGGCGCTCGGCGGCATGGGCTACATCAACGAGACGCCCACCGGGCGCCTGTGGCGCGACGCCAAGCTCTACGAAATCGGCGCCGGCACCTCGGAAATCCGCCGCTGGCTGATCGGCCGCGAGCTTTTCTCGGAAACCCAATGACACCTTTCGCACGCAAGCTTGGGATTCGATTACCGATCATCGCCGCACCCATGGCCGGCGGCCCGAGCACGCAGGAGCTGGTCGCCGCGTGCTCGGCGGCCGGTGCGCTCGGCTCGTTCGGCTTCGCTTATACCCAGCCGGCGGATATGAAACGCCAGGCCGCCTGGGTACGCGAACGCACCAGCGCGCCGTTCGGCATCAATCTTTTCGTGGCGCCGCAGCCGGATCCGATTGCGCCGGACGCGCAAAGCGCCGCGCTCGAGGCGGTGGCCGGGTACTACACCGAGCTCGGCCTGCCCGCGCCGCAGCCGGTCGCTGCGCCGTATGCTCCGAGCCTGGAAGAGCAGCTCGCCGCCGTCGAGGAACTCAGGCCTGCTGTTTTTACCGTCCATCTCGGCTCCCTTTCCAAAGAGGAGGTGAAGCGCTTCCAAAGCAAAGGCAGCATCGTGGGCGGAAGCGCGAACTGCGTAGCCGAGGCGCAAGGGCTGGAGGCGGCCGGCTTCGACTTTGTCATCGCGCAGGGCGGCGAGGCGGGCGGGCATCGCGGCAGCTATCTGCGCGACCCGTACCAGTCGCTCACCGGCACGCTGGCGCTCACCCGCATGATCGTGCGTGCGGTGAAGATTCCAGTGGTGGCCGCCGGCGGCATCATGGACGGCGCCGGCATCGCGGCGGTGCTTGCGCTGGGCGCGCAGGCGGCGCAGCTCGGCACCGCGTTCATTCCGTGTCCCGAGAGCGGCGCGGCGCAAGTGCACAAGGACCTGCTGCTGAAGGCGACCGAGGACGACACGCGCGTGACCGAGAAATTCTCGGGCAAGCCGGCGCGCGGCCTCGCCAACCGCTTCATGCGCGAGATGCAGGACAAGCCGCAGCTCGCGTTTCCGGCCCAGAACAGCGTGACCGGCAAGCTGCGCCAGGCGTCCGCCAAAGCCGGCAAGCCGGACTTCATTGCGTTGTGGGCGGGCCAGGCTGCCGCGCTTTCGCGCGCCTTGCCGGCGGCCGAGCTCATAAGAAAACTGGAAGGGGAGCTTCTCGCCTCGCTGAACGACCTGAAAGGACTCTCGCCGTGAAAGTCGACCCGATCGTCATCGTCTCCGCTGCCCGCACGCCGATGGGCGGCTTCCAGGGCGAGCTCAAGGGCTTCAGCGCCCCGGAGCTGGGCGCCGCGGCCATCCGCGCCGCGGTGGAGCGCGCGCGGCTGCGCCCCGAGGACGTCCAGGAAGTGCTCATGGGCTGCGTGTTGCCGGCGGGCCAGGGCCAGGCGCCCGCGCGCCAGGCGGCGCTGGGCGCGGGCCTGCCCCTCGCCACGGCCTGCACCACCATCAACAAGATGTGCGGCTCCGGCATGAAGGCCGCCATGCTGGCGCATGATTCGCTCCTTTCTTGTTCTGTCGACGCCGTAGTGGCGGGGGGCATGGAATCGATGACCAACGCCCCCTACCTCCTTCCCAAGGCGCGCGCCGGGCTGCGCATGGGCCACGCGCAGCTGCTCGACCACATGTTCTACGACGGCCTCGAGGACGCCTACGAGAAGGGGCGGCTCATGGGCAGCTTCGCCGAGGAATGCGCCTCGAAGTACGCGTTCTCGCGCGAGGCGCAGGACCAGTTCGCCATCGCCTCGCTCACCCGAGCGCAGCAGGCGAACAAGGAAGGCTGGTTCGCCTGGGAGACCACGCCGATCGCGCTCAAGGCCGGCAAGGACGAGAAGTTCATCGAGACCGACGAGCAGCCCTTCAAGGCCAACCTGCAGAAAATCCCGACGCTGAAGGCCGCCTTCCGCAAGGACGGCACGGTAACCGCGGCGAACTCGAGCTCCATCTCCGACGGTGCGGCGGCGCTGGTGCTGATGCGCCGCTCCACCGCCGAGCAGCGCGGGCTGGAGCCGCTGGCCACCGTCGTGGGCCATGCGACGCACGCGCAGGAGCCCGGCTGGTTCACCACCGCGCCGGTCGGCGCCATGCGCAAGCTGTTCGAGAAAACGGGCTGGACGGCAAGCCAGGTGGACCTCTACGAGATCAACGAAGCCTTCGCCGTGGTGGCGATGGCGGCCATGCGGGAGCACGGGCTGCCGCACGACAAGGTGAACGTGCATGGCGGCGCCTGCGCCCTCGGCCATCCGATCGGCGCCTCGGGCGCGCGCATCGTGGTGACGCTGCTCGGGGCGCTGCGCAAGTACGGCCTCAAGCGCGGCGTGGCGAGCCTGTGCATCGGCGGCGGCGAAGCCACCGCGATGGCCGTGGAATTGCATTGAAGCGCGAGCTGCAGGCGCTGCTCGACCGCGCCCGCTTCCTGCGCCCATACGGCTTCCGCGTGGTCTCGGTGGGCAAGGACAAATGCACGCTGGAGCTGCCGCACAGCGCGGCGCTAGAGCGGCCGGGCGGGATCATCAACGGGCCTGCGCTGATGGCCGCGGCCG
>DATACE010000072.1:0-21025 GCA_036259215.1 Burkholderiales bacterium
CTGCTCGAGCGCCGCCGTCTGTTCGCGGGTAAGCGTGCCGGTGAGGTCGGTGACGCGCCCCTTCAGCGGCGGAACGGCCACCTGCGCCCAGGCGCTGAAGGCTACCAGCAGGACGAGTAAGGCGCGAATCACTTCTTCGAGCCGAAGTCGACTTTCGGAGCCTTGGAGATCTCGCGCTCGTTCTCGACGCTGAAGTTCGGCTTGGGCTCGAAGCCGAAGGCCATGGCGGTCAGGTTGGAGGGAAACTGCCGCACCGTGACGTTGTAGGCCTCTACCGCCTTGATGTAGCGGTTACGCGCGACGGTGATGCGGTTCTCCGTGCCCTCGAGCTGCGCCTGCAAGTCACGGAAGTTGGCATCCGATTTGAGCTGGGGGTAGTTCTCCGCCACCACCAGCAGCCGGGACAGGGCGCCGGTGAGCTCGCCCTGCGCCTGCTGGAAACGCGCGAAGGCCTCCGGGTTGTCCACCAGCTCCGGCGTGGCCTGGATGGAGCCCACCCGCGAGCGGGCCTCGGTCACCTGGGTGAAGACCTCCTGCTCCTGCTTGGCGAACGCCTTGACCGTCTCCACGAGGTTGGGCACCAGGTCCGCGCGGCGCTGGTACTGGTTGAGCACCTCGGACCACGCCGACTTGACCTGCTCGTCGGCGCTTTGCAGCGTGTTGTAGCCACAACCCGAAAGCAGCAGGGTCGCGAGAACCGCAAACCATTGAACGGGCATCCGCATTGTTCGCAGCATCGTCTCTCCTTGAGGAATGCCCATCATAGACCGCGGCGCTCCCCGCCCGTTCACTTGGCGCGGCCGTGCTCCGCGATCGGCGACCAGGTCTGCCCGCCGTCCTTCGAGAGGTAGACGCTGCGTTTGAAAGTGGCGATGGCGTACTCGAGCCGGCGCGCCGGGTTCTGGGCAATGTAGGCCACCGCGTCCTCGGCGAGCGGCGGCAGACCGATCTGAACCGGTTGCGGGGCGGCGAGCGGAAGGCGCGCCAAGCGCGCCCGGCCGTCGAACGAACCGTACCAAAGATGCTTGCCCTCCAGGTCGAAAAACGCCGCCAGCCCCTGGCCGCCGGAGGCAAGCTTCGTGAAGCGCTCTCCCGAGTCGCGCGAAAGGAACAGCCCTTCGGTGGTCGCAACGGCCACCATGCTGGCGCTGTCCGGATGCACTGCGATGGCATGCGGCTCCCCACCCAGTCCATGCCCGGCCGGGCGCTTCCAGCCGAAGCCGTCGTTCACCGTGTAGTGCAGGCCGGGCGCTTTCATGCGCGAGCTGGGCGCCGGGTTCCAGACGAAGATGGCGTTGGTGTTCCAGCTCGTGGCGAGGAGGTGAAAGTCCGTTTCACCCTCCAGGCCGAGCTTCTCCCAGGTCTTGCCGCCGTCGCGGCTGCGGATCAGGCCGAACGGGTTCACCAGCCCCGAGCCCGGCGCCGGATGGCCGCTGCTATAGAGATTTCTCGCCGTGGCCGCAAAGCCCATGTAGTCGTGCTCCGGTCCGGGTGCCTTCGACCACTTGCCATTCTCATAGACCGCCAGACCGTGGTGACTCGGGATCATCAGCCGCTTGCCGTCGCCGCTGTAGGCGAGGCCGTGGACATGGGTAAGCGACACTTGCGCCGCCGCGCCGGTGGCAGCGAGCAGCGCAAGCAGGCCGAGCAGGACGCTATTTGATGGGATGCGCATCCGGAACCTCCGTGGAGTTGAAGTGCTTCACAAGTTCACGCGCCGCAAACGGCGAAGCCGGTCGCGGCGGGTTCCGCAGCCGGGCTCGGTTCTTGCGGCGCGCCGGATTTGAGGAGCCCTTATGGCACACCAGCGATTTGAATCCTGCATCGATGCCTGCAACCAGTGCGCCGTAGCCTGCGACCATTGCGCCGCCTCCTGCCTGGGCGAGCAGGACGTCAAGGCGATGGCGCGCTGCATCCAGCTTGACATGGACTGCGCCGCCATCTGCCGGCTTGCCGCCGGCTACATGTCCCGCGGCAGTGAGCTCGCCGGCATGGTCTGCGAAACCTGCGCCGACGTGTGCGAGGCCTGCGCGCAGGAATGCGAGAAGCACTCGGCCATGGACCATTGCCGCGAGTGCGCCCAAGCCTGCCGCCGCTGCGTCGAGGAATGCCGGCGCATGGCCTCCACGCTCAGTGGTGGGCATGCACGACCGCGTGCCCGCGCCCACGCTTGATCAGCCAGCGGTTCACCGGAAACGCCGCCACCGCGGCGATCGCCAGTGCCAGCGCGAGGCTGCCCCAGAACAGCGCGCTCTGCAGTCCCGCGTCCATCGCGCCCGGAATGGCCAGCATGATGGCGTTGTCGACGATTTCCATTACCGTGATGGAAGCGGTGTCGGCAGCCAGCGCGAGCTTCATGCCTGACGACAGCCCGACCGCTTTGACCAAGGGCAGCAGCGTCAGCAGGTAGCCGAAGAAGAACGCCAGCACGACCGCCAGCACAATGGTGGCGGCGTTGCTCCAGCCAAGCGCCGTGCCGACGACCATGCCGAGCACCTCGCCGATGGCACACCCCGTCAGGCAGTGCAGCGTGGCGGACCAGGCGGTCCGGTTGAGGGATGGGGTTGCAGGATGATGGTGATGATGATGGGCGTGGTCCATTGCGTTTCCTGGTTGGCAAGATATTCGAGGATCGCGCACTCCGGACGGTGGGGCTCGGCGATTTTCCGCTGCAAGTATCAACCCTCCTGCCATGGGAGGGTCAAGCGGGTGGCTTGCCTCGTTTGGAAAGGTGCGACAGCAGGGCGCGCACGCAATTGAAGCCGGCGGCCCCGGCAATGCCGCCGCCGGGGTGCATGCCGGGCCCGCATAGCCAGAGGCCTTCGATCGGCGTGCGGTAGTGAGCGAGCTGGGGCAGCGGGCGCATCCAAAGGGCCTGATCCAGCGCCAGCTCGACGTGATACGCCTGCCCCTCGGGCCAGCCCTCGCGCGCCTCCAGCTCGCGCGGCCCTAGCACCGACGGCTCGGCATCGGCGAGCCCGGGAAGCAGGCGGCGCGTCGCTTCGGCGATCTCGCGGCCGCCGGCATACGGGGTGTACTGGAAATGCACCTCCGTACCGTTGTCGACGGCACGCGCTTCGAGGTACGGCGCGCTTGACACGCGGCCATGCTTGGCGTCGTCGTACGCGCGCTCGAGATAGTCGAGCGACGGTGCCACGACCAGGCTTTGCGGCTGCCCCTTGAAGAAGAGCCTGGCGGCGACGCCGCGGCGCCGCAGGTGCGAGACCGCGCGCGCGAGCTGCGGATCGAGCCAGCCCGCATCGGCAAGCTCGAGCAGCGTGCGGCGCGGGTCGAGGCTCGAAACCACCAGCGCCGCCTCCATCTCCTCGCCGCTCGCGAGCACCACGCCGGCGACGCGGCCTTCGCGCACGTTGATGCGCGCCACCGCGGCGGCGCGTGTCTCCACCGCGGCGGAGGCGCGCAGCAGCGCGCCCAGATTGGAGCGCGGCGGGCGAAACACGCCGGGCGGGCTGCCCACATGGTGGTGCAAAAGCCGGAAAGCGGTGCCCGCCGAGCGCGGACCCTGCTGCAGGTGAAGGATGCCCATCGCGCCGAGCGCACCTTTCAATGCATCGCATTCGAACCAGTCGTCCAGCAGCTCGGCGACCGGCATCGGCAGGACGCGCATCAGGTCCTCCATGCCCTGGCGCCCGAGGCGGCGCACGCGCACGGCGAGCCCGACATCCATCGGGTTGACCGGCGGCTTGGCGTACATCTCCTCGAATACCGACGCCAGGGCCGCCATGCGCTGACAAAAGTCCGGCCACTTGCCGGCATCCCTCGGGCTCACGCGGCGCAGCGATTCGACCGTGCGCGTCATGTCCTGCCAAAGATCCAGCGTGCCGCCGTCAGCGAGCAGCACCGAGGCCCAGGGATCCGCCCACCCGCTTTGAATGCCTAGGCCGAGCGCTTCCAGGATGGCAGGCGCAACCCAGCCGTCGTCTGCCTTGGCGCCGGTCAGCCCCTCGTTCAGCAAAGTCACCCGGTGGCCGGCGCGGGCGAGGAGGTGGCCCGCGACCAGGGCGTCGGTGCCGCTGCCCAGCACGACGACGTTCACGCGCGCCTGCCGAGGATCCGAAAGGCAGCGTTCCGACCCGAGGCGCCCATGACGCCGCCGCCCGGATGCGTGCCCGAGCCGCACTGCCATAGGCCCTCGATCGGCGCGCGATAGCGCGACCAGGCCGGCGCCGGCCGCAGGAAGAACATCTGGTGCAGCGACAGCTCGCCCTGGAAAATATTGCCCTCCGACAGGCCGATGATGCGCTCGATGTCCGCGGGCGTGATGACCTGCCGGTGAAGGATCGCGGATTTCAGGTTCGGCGCGTACTCGGCCAGGGTGTCGACCACCGCATCGCCGAGCGCCTCGCGCCGCTCATCGGTCCAGCCGCCGGCGAGGTGGTAGGGCGCGTACTGCACGAAGATCGACATGACATGCTTGCCCGGAGGCGCCATTCCCGGATCGAGCATCGACGGGATGACGATGTCCATGTACGGGCGGCGCGAGAACTCGCCGTATTTCCCCTCGTCGTAGGCGCGCTCCAGGTAGGCGATGCTCGGGCTGATCGACACGGCGCCGCGCAGGTGCGGACCGCGGCCCGGCAGGCAGGTGAAGCTGGGCAGCTCGCCCAGGGCGAGGTTCACCTTGGCCGAGGCGCCGCGGAAGCGAAAGCGCCGGATGGCCGCGGCGAACTCCTCCGGGAGATGGCTCTCTCCCACCAGGTCCATGAAAGTGCGCCGCGGATCGGCGGAGGAAACCACGATCCTGCCGCGCACTTCCTCGCCGCCTTCGAGCACCGCGCCGACCGCACGCTCTCTCTCGATCAGGATCTGCGCTACGGGTGCGCCGGTGCGGATCTCCGCGCCCGCGGCCTGCGCCGACGCGGCAATGGCGGCGCTCACCGAGCCGTTGCCGCCCTTGGCGAACCCCCACGCGCGAAACACCCCGTCGAGCTCGCCCATGTAGTGGTGCAGCAGCACGTACGCCGTGCCGGGCGAGCGCGGCCCAAGCAGCGTGCCGATGATGCCGCTCGCCGCCTTGGTGGCCTTCAGCGCCTCGGTCTCGAACCACTCGTCGAGGTAGTCGGCGGAGCTCATGGTGAGCAGCTTCCAGAGGGCGTTGAAATCCTTCTTGTCGAGCTTTCTGAAATAGCGCCCCAGGTTCAGCGTGTCGAGCAGCTCGCGCGGATGCAGCGAGGCCGGGTCGGGCGGCGCCATGCGCAGCATCGGCTTGATGAGGCGCGCCATCTGGTGCAGCACCAGCCCGAACTCGTCGTAGGCCTCCGCGTCGCGCAGCGAGTGGCGCGCGAGCTCGCGCCGGTTCTGGTCGTGGTCGTTCCACTGCGCGAGGTAGTCGCCATTCACCAAAGGGGTCAGCGTGCTTTCCAGCGGCAGGATGTGCAGGCCGTGGCGCGGCAGCTCCAGGTCGCGGATGATCTCGGGCCGCAGCAGGCTGACGACATAGGAGAACACCGAGAAGCGGAAGCCCGGAAATACCTCTTCGCTCATCGCCGCGCCGCCCACGCGCTCGCGCCGCTCGAGCACCACCACGCGCTTGCCCGCGCGCGCGAGGTAGGCTGCGCAAACCAGGCCGTTGTGCCCGCCCCCGACTATGACGGCATCGTAAGGCTTCACGCGCGCTTTCGTTCCGGATCGAAAAACGGCTTCTTCACTACGCGGGCGGCGGCGCGCTTGCGCCGATGCTCGACCGTGACCTCCATGTCGAGCTGCGTGCCGGGCCGGGCCCACGCCGCGCGCAGATGCGCGAGCGTTACGTACTTCTTGAGCAGCGGCGACCAGCCGCCGCTGGTGGCGTAGCCCACCTGTTCGACGCCCGAGTAGATCGGCACGCTCGCGCGCCACGCGGTGGCCGGGAGCCGGGTGGCGAGGCCGACATCGGCGTAGAGGCGCTCGAGTCCTTCCCAGCCGATCTCGACGCCGGAGAACTGCCATTGCGGCCCGCGCACCTTCTCCGCCGCCAGCGCCTGCCGGCCGACGAAGTGCGGCTTGTCGAGGTTCACCGCCCAGGCGAGATCCAGCTCATAGGGCGAGGATTTCTGGCCTTCGATGAGTGCCTTGTTGGCCGGCACATAATCCACGTCGATCAGCATGAGCCCCGCCTCGAGGCGTGCGACATCCAGCGCCAGCATGCCGGCGGGCTGGATGCCGTAGGGCGTGCCGGCCACGATCAGCGCGTCCCACAGGGGGAGGGCTTTATCCCGGTCTACCCAGATTTCAAAGCCGAGGTCTCCCGTGTAGCCGGTGCGGGTCAGCGTCACCGGTATCCCGCGCAGCGTGGCTTGCGCGAGGCGGAAGTACTTCAGAGGCGGTATCTCGCCCAGCTCTTTCAGGATGGCCAGGGAGCAGGGCCCCTGCAGGGACAGCGCGGCGATGGAGGCGGAAACGTCCTCGATCGTGACCTGGAGCCCCAACGCATTGGCCTCCAGCCAACGCAGGTTCGGCTCCGCGGCGGTCATGCGGAACTCGTCCTCTCCGAGCCGCGCCACGGTGCCGTCGTCGATCACCTTGCCGGCGGCGTCGCACCACGGCGTGTACAGGACCTGCCCGACCTGGGCGCCCAGCACATTGCGGGTCACCACCCGGTCGAGCAGCCGCGCGGCGTGCTTTCCTCGAACGCTGTACTTGTAGAGCGGCGAGACGTCAAACAGCGCCGCAGCGGCGCGGATCGCGTGGTACTCGCGCTCGTGCGACAGCTCGTAGGAGCTCGCCACGACGTAGCCCGCCCAGCGCCGCCAGGCATGGCTTACGCAGAGCGCCGAAGTGCGCTCGTGGAACGGGGTGGTCTTGAGCATCTACAGCCGGACACCGGTCTCCGCATCGAAGTAATGCGCATGGGCGGGCTCGTAGCGCAGAGGCAATTTTCCGGCCCGCGCCTCGAACGCGGCATGCACGCGCGCCGCCACGCGGGTGCCCTGCGGCAGGTGGCCGTGGACCAGCGTGTCGGCCCCAAGGGGCTCTATCAGGTCGATGTCGGCCGTGAGCAGGGCTTCGGCCGGGCTGCACGGCTGCAGATGCTCGGGCCGCACGCCGAACAGCACGCGGCGCCCGTCGCGCTCTCCCGGGATGAGATTCATCGGCGGCGAGCCGATGAACGCGGCAACGAAGGTAGTGGCCGGCCGGGTATAGACCTCGATCGGCGCGCCGATCTGCTCGGCGCGGCCGGCATTCATGACGATCATGCGGTGCGCGAGGGTCATGGCCTCGACCTGGTCATGGGTGACGTACAGGCTGGTGGTGCCCAGGCGCCGGTGCAGCGCCTGCAGCTCGGCGCGCATCTGCACGCGCAGCTTGGCATCGAGGTTGGACAGCGGCTCGTCGAACAAGAACACCGCCGGCTCGCGCACAATGGCCCGGCCCATGGCCACGCGCTGGCGCTGGCCGCCGGAGAGCTGGCGCGGCTTCCTCTTCAGGAACTCGCCCAGCTCGAGGATGGCGGCGGCCTTCTGCACACGGCTTTCGATCTCGTCGCGCGAAAACCCCTTGATGCGCAGGCCGTAGGACATGTTTTCGTACACGCTCATGTGCGGATAGAGCGCGTAGTTCTGGAACACCATGGCGATGTCGCGGTCCTTCGGCTCGAGCTCGTTCACCACGCGGCCGCCGATGCGGATCTCGCCGGCGGTGACGGGCTCCAGCCCGGCCACCATGCGCAACAGCGTCGACTTGCCGCAGCCCGACGGCCCGACGATCACCACGAACTCGCCGTCCGCCACCTCGGTGCTGACCCCGTGGATCACCTCCACCTCGCCGTACTTCTTGCGCACGTCACGGAAGGAGACCGCGGCCATTACTTTTCGGTCTCCACCAGGCCCCGGACGAACCAGCGCTGCATCAGCAGCACGACCAGCGCCGGCGGGATCAACGCCAGCATGGCGGTCGCCATCACCAAGTTCCACTCGTTGGCCGCATCGCCGCCGACCAGCATGCGGTTGATGCCGATCACGACCGTATACATGCTCTCCTCGCTGGTGATGAGCAGCGGCCAAAGGTATTGGTTCCAGCCGTAGATGAACTGGATCACGAACAGGGCCGCGATGGTGGTCTTCGACAGCGGCAGCACCACGTCCCAGAAGAAGCGCATGGGGCCGGCGCCGTCGATGCGCGCCGCTTCGGCAAGCTCGTCGGGCACCGTGAGGAAGAATTGCCGGAACAGGAACGTGGCGGTGGCCGAAGCGATGAGCGGCAGGGTCAGCCCGACATAGGAATTGAGCATGCCCAGGTCGGAGACCACCTGGAAGGTGGGGATGATGCGCACCTCCACGGGGAGCATGAGGGTGATGAAGATCATCCAGAAGAAAAAGCCGCGCAGCGGAAAGCGGAAGTAGACGATGGCGAAGGAGGCGATGATGGAGATGGCGATCTTGCCCAGCGCGATGGCAAGCGCCATGACGGTGCTGTTGAACAGCATGGTGGCGACCGGCGCGGCGGAGCCGGTGGTCGATCCGGCGCTGAGCGCCTGGGCATAGTTGGCGAGCAGCTGGTCGCCCGGCAGCAGCGGCATGGGGACCTGCATGATGTCCTCGAGCCGGTGGGTCGAGGCGACGAAGGTGACGTAGAGGGGAAAGGCGACCGCCAGCACGCCCAGGATGAGCACCGCGTGCGACATCGTGGTGAGCAGGGGGCGCTTCTCGATCATCAGTAATTCACCCGGCGCTCGACGAACCGGAACTGCGCCGCGGTCAGGGCGATGACGATGACCATCAAAATCACCGACTGCGCCGAGGAGCCGCCGAGGTCGGCGGCCTTCACCCCGTCGTAGTACACCTTGTACACGAGGATATGCGTGGCCTGCGCCGGCCCGCCCTGGGTGGTGGCGTCGATCACGCCGAACGTGTCGAAGAATGCGTAGACGATGTTGACCACCAGCAGGAAGAAGGTGGTGGGCGAGAGCAGCGGGAAGACGATGGTCCAGAAGCGTCGCGCCGGCCCGGCGCCGTCGATCGCCGCCGCCTCGATCAGCGAGCGCGGAATGGACTGCAGGCCGGCAAGGAAGAACAGGAAGTTGTAGGAGATCTGCTTCCACACCGAGGCGACGACTACCAGCAGCATGGCTTGGTCGGCGTTGATGATCCAGTTCCAGTCGATGCCGGCGCGCTTGAGCACGTAGGTGACGATGCCGATGGACGGGGCGAACAAGAACGCCCACAGCACGCCGGCCACCGCGGGCGCCACCGCGTAGGGCCAGATGAGCAGCGTGCGGTAAGCGAGCGCGCCGCGCAGCACGCGGTCGGCCATGGCGGCGAGCAGCAGCGAGATGGCGAGCCCGGAGAAGGCCACCAGCGCGCTGAACAGCGCTGTGGTGCCGAACGACGCGAGATAGTTCTCGTCACCGAACAGGCGCTCGAAATTCGCCAGCCCGACGAACTCGGTGCGCAGGCCGAACGCGTCCTGCTCCTGGAAGGAGAACCAGACCGCCTGCGCCGCCGGCCAGAAAAAGAAAACCAGCGTGACCGCGATCTGCGGCGCGAGCAGCGCGTACGGCAGCCACGCCGAGCGGAAGACGACCCGCTTCTCCATGGAGGAACGAAGAGAAGCCCGCCAGGCCTCTCTTCCGTAACTACCTGTTCGCTGCTTCGAACCGGCGCAGGATGTCGTTGCCGCGCCTTACGGCATCGTCGAGCGCGGCTTTGGGCTCCTTGCTGCCGGAGAACACGGCCTCGAGCTCCTCCTCGATCACCTCGCGGCCCTGCACGAAATTGCCGAAGCGCAGCCCTTTGGAGTTGGCGGTGGGCGGCTTGTGCGTGAGCTGGCGGATGGTCAGGTCGGCGCCGGGGTTCTTGTCGTAATAGCCGGATTTGCGCGTCATCTCGTAGGCGGCCAGCGTGATGGGCACGTAGCCGGTGCCGATGTGCCACTCCATCTGGATCTCCGGCCGCGACAGGAACGCGAGGAACTTGGCGACCCCGCGGTACTCGGGCGGCTTCTTGCCGCCCATCACCCACAGCGAAGCGCCGCCGATGATCGAGTTCTGCGGCGCTCCCTTGACGTCGTCGTGGTACGGGATGAAATGGCTGGACCACTCGAAGCGCGCGGCCTTGCGGATTCCGGCGGTGGCGCTGGCGCTGCCGCTGAACATCGCGCATTCGCCGCTCGAGAACTTGGCGTCGCCCTGGTTGGTGCGGCCGGCGTAGGTGAACAGGCCGCGCTTGGCCATGTCGCCCAGCATCGCCACGTGCCGCACGTGCAAGGGGGAGTTGAACGTGAACTGCGTGTCGACCCCGCCCATGCCGTTCTGCTTGGTGCCGATGGGCACGTTGTGCCAGGCGCTGAAGTTCTCGATATGCATCCAGGAAGGCCAGCTCGTGGTGTAGGCGCAGTCCTGTCCCGACCCCTTCAGCTTCTCCGCGGCCGCCACGACCTGCGCCCAGGTCACCGGCGCCTTGTCCGGGTCCAGCCCGGCCTTCTTGAAACGGTCCTTGTTGATATAGAACAGCACCGTCGAGCTGTTGAAGGGGAACGACAGCATGTTGCCCTTCAGGTCGGTGTAGTACCCGGCGACCGTGGGCAGGTAGGCCTTCGGGTCGAACGGCTCCTTGGCGTCCGCCATCACCTTGGTCACCGGCACCACGGCGCCCTTGGCCGCCATCATGGTCGCCGTGCCGACCTCGAAGACCTGCAGGATGTGGGGCGCATTGCCGGCGCGGAACGCGGCGATCGCGGCGGTCATGGACACCGGATACTGGCCCTTGTAGACGGCCACCACCCGGTAGTCCTTCTGGCTCGCGTTGAACTTGCCGGCGAGGTCGTTGAGCCGCTCGCCCAGCGCGCCGCCCATGGAATGCCACCACTGGATTTCGGTTTGCGCCTGCGCGCTGGGCGCGAACAGCGCGCCTGCCGCCACCACCAGCGCCAGCTTCTTGAAGTTCATGACTCCTCCTCTAGGTAGGCAAGGTTATTCCACGGTGACCGACTTCGCCAGGTTTCGCGGCTTATCCACGTCCGTGCCGCGCGCCTGGGCGGCATGGTAGGCGAGCAGCTGCAGCGGCACCACATGGAGAATCGGGGACAACGGGCCGTAGTGCTCGGGCAGCCGGATGACATTGACCCCGGGGGAGGCGGCGATGCGGGTGTCGGCGTCGGCGAATACATAGAGCTCGCCGCCGCGCGCCCGCACTTCCTGCATGTTGGACTTGAGCTTTTCCAGCAGCGTGTCGTTCGGCGCCACGGTGACCACCGGCATCTCGCCCGTGACCAGGGCGAGCGGCCCGTGCTTGAGCTCGCCGGCGGGGTAGGCCTCGGCGTGGATGTACGAGATTTCCTTCAGCTTCAGCGCGCCTTCGAGGGCGATCGGGTAATGCAGGCCGCGGCCCAGGAACAGCGCATGCTCCTTTTTTGCAAAGCGCGCCGCCCAGGCGATGATGCTCGGCTCGAGTGCCAGCACCGCACCCAGGGCCGTCGGCAGGTGGCGCAGCGACTTCAGGTGGCCTGCTTCTTCCTGGGCACTCAGACGCCCTCGCAGCTTCGCGAGCGTCAGCGCCAGCAGGAACAGGCCGGTAAGCTGGGTGGTGAACGCCTTGGTCGAGGCCACGCCGATTTCCGCCCCGGCATGGGTCAGGAAGCGCAGCTCGGTCATGCGCATCATCGCGCTGCTCGCGACGTTGCACACCGCCAGCGTCGCCGCATGGCCGAGCGAGCGCGCGTGCTTCAGCGCCGAGAGCGTGTCGGCGGTTTCCCCGGACTGGGAAACCACGACCACCAGCGCCTCGGGATCCGGCACGCTGGTGCGGTAGCGGTACTCGCTCGCGATCTCTACCGTGCACCGCATGCCGGCGATGGACTCGAGCCAGTGCCGCGCCACCAGCCCCGCATGCCAGCTCGTGCCGCAGGCGAGGACCAGGATCGATTTCACGTTGCGGAGCGTCGCCGCTGCCGCGGGGCCGAACATTTCGGGCGTAATGCCGGCCACCGATTCCAGCGTGTCGGACACGGCGCGCGGCTGCTCGAAGATCTCCTTCTGCATGAAATGGCGGTACGGGCCGAGCTCGGCCTCGATGCCGCTCGATTTCACCGTCTGCACGTCGCGGCTCACCGCGCGGCCGTCGCGGTCGAGCGCCTGCCATGCGCCCTGCGAGATGGCCACCACGTCGCCTTCCTCCAGGTACGCGATGCGCTGGGTGGCGCCGGCAATGGCGAGCGCATCGGAGGCGAGGAAGTACTCCTCCTTTCCCTCGCCAACGACCAGCGGGCTGCCGGCGCGCGCGCCGACCACCGTGCCGGGGACGGCTTTGGAAAGCACCGCGATCGCATAGGCGCCCTCGAGCCGGCGCACCGCGCGGCCCACCGCCGCCAGCAGGTCGCCGTCGAACAGGCTGTGCACGAGGTGCGCGATGACCTCGGTATCGGTCTGGCTCTCGAAGCGGTAGCCCTGCGCCTGCAGCTCGGCGCGCAGCGCCTCGTGGTTCTCGATGATGCCGTTATGCACCACCGCGATCTCCCCGCGCGAGACGATCGGATGCGCGTTCTCGGTTGCCGGCGCGCCGTGCGTGGCCCAGCGCGTATGGGCGATGCCCGTGCTTGCCGCGACGCCTTTCACCTGCACGGCAAGGTCCTGCACGCGGGACACCGTGCGCACCAGGCCGAGCGCGCCGTCGCGCAGCACCGCCACGCCGCAGGAGTCGTAGCCGCGATACTCGAGGCGCCGCAGGCCCTCGACCAGCACCGGCACGATGTCACGGCGCGCCGCGGCGCCGACGATGCCGCACATGGCTAGCTCTTCTTCTTCAGCGGCGGCTTCCACGACGCGATGGAAACCTGCTTGGCGCGCGCCACGGTGAGCTGGCCGGCGGGCGTGTCCTTGCTGATGGTCGAGCCCGCGCCGATATAGGAGCCGCGCGCGATGCGCACCGGCGCCACCAGCGTGGCATCGGAGCCGATGAAGCAATCGTCCTCGATCACGGTGCGGTGCTTGGTCGCGCCGTCGTAGTTGCAGGTGATGGTGCCGGCGCCGACGTTCACGTTGCGGCCGACCTCCGCATCGCCGATGTAGCTCAGGTGGTTCGCCTTCGACCCGGCGCCCAGACGGCTCGCCTTGACCTCGACGAAGTTGCCGACGTGCACGTCCTCGCCGAGGCTGGTGCCGGGGCGCAGCCGCGCGTACGGACCGAGGCGGCAGCGCGCGCCGACCTCCGAGTCCTCCAGGTGCGAGAAAGCCAGGATCTCCGTGCCGGCGGCGACCGAGACGTTGCGCAGCACGCAGTTGGGCCCGATGCGCACGCCGTCGCCGAGCGACACGCCGCCCTCGAACACGCAGTTGACGTCGATCGCCACGTCCTTGCCGCAGGCCAGCTCACCGCGTACGTCAATGCGGTCCGGGTCGGCGAGCGTAACTCCGGCCTCGAGAAGCCGCTCGGCCTGCATGGTCTGGTGGCGCCTTTCGAGCTGCGCCAGCTCGCGCTTGGAATTCACGCCGGCCACTTCCCAGGCGTGCTCGGCCTTCACCGCGCTTACCGGCACCCCTTCGGCCACCGCCAGGGTCACCACGTCGGTGAGGTAATACTCGTTCTGCGCGTTGCGGTTGGTGAGCCTGGCCAGCCATGCCGAAAGGCGCTTTGCGCTCGTCGCCATAAAGCCCGCATTGATCTCGTTCAGCGCGAGCTCCTGCGCGTTCGCGTCCTTGTGCTCGACGATGCGCGAGACACGGCCCGCGGCGTCGCGCACGATGCGGCCGTATCCCGCCGGCGCGTCGAGGTCGGCGGTGAGGACCGCGAGCCCTTCGCGTCCGGCGCTCGCCAGGCGGCGCAGCGTCTCGGTGCGCACCAGCGGCACGTCGCCGTAGAGGATCAGCACGTCGGCGTGCGCACCGATGCGCGGCATCGCCTGCTGCACGGCATGCCCGGTGCCGAGCTGCTCGGCCTGCACCACCCAGTCGACCTGCGCGCCGTCGAATGCCGCACGCACCTCGTGCGCGCCGTGACCGACGACCACCACGATGCGCTCGGGCGACAGAGCGCTTGCCGCCGCCAGCACGTGACCCAGCAGCGGCCGGCCGGCAAGCGGATGCAGGATCTTGGGACGCGTCGAGCGCATGCGCTTGCCCTGGCCCGCCGCGAGAACGATGATTTCCAATGCCATGCGTTTGAATCCGTGCCGATTCTAGCGTTTTCACCTAGACTCGTCGCATGGCGCAGGAGTATTTCGAGATCAGCTTCCGGCTGGTGGCGGCGCTGCTCGCCGGCGGCCTCATCGGGCTGGAGCGCAGCCATCGCGGCCGGCCGGCCGGCTTCCGCACCCACGCCCTGGTCTGCCTCGCTTCCAGCCTGCTCATGCTGGTCACGGTGTACGAGACGCACTGGTTCCCGCAGACCACGAGCGCACGGGTGATCGTCGATCCCACCCGCATGGCGCAAGGCATCATGACCGGCATCGGCTTTCTCGGCGCCGGGGCGATCATCAAGGAGGGCCTGTCGGTGCGCGGCCTGACCACCGCGGCCTCGATCTGGGTTACGGCGGCGATCGGCGTGCTGACCGGCATTGGTTTCTACTTCGCTGCGGCCCTGGGGACGGTGCTGGTGCTCGGCACGCTGTCGCTGTTCCGCTGGGTAGAGGCGCGGCTGCCGACCGAGTCCTACGCGAGCTTCGTGGTGCGCTTCAAGCGCGAGTCGGCGATCTCCGAGCCCGACCTGCGCAAGCTGGTGGCCGAGCATGGCTTCACGCTGTACCACATGAGCTATCGCCTGCACGGCCAGGTGGACGTGCTCGAGTTCCGCACCGTCATCCGCACCATGCAGCCGGCCAATCTCGCCCGGCTTTCGCACACGCTGAGCGCGGACAGCCGGGTGATGGATTACCGCATCGCCCCCACCAGCGAATAGTGCTGGAGGCGGATCTCGCGGCGGCGTTCGCCCGCGTCGCGCTCGCCAACGTGCAGCGCGAATATCCGCGGCGCCTGGATCAGCTTCTGACCTCGCCGGATGCCGAGTGGCGCCCGCGCGCGCTGCACCCGGCATTCTTCGGCAGCTATGACTGGCATTCGGCGGTGCACATGCACTGGCTGCTCGCGCGCGTGCTGCGGCTTCATCCTTCCCTCGAACCCAGCATCGTCCCGGTGATGGACGAGCACCTGTCGGCGCAATGCATCGCGCGCGAGCTCGCCTCCTTCGGCAGCCCGGGCAACGCGGCGTTCGAGCGCCCCTACGGCTGGGCCTGGCTGCTCGCCCTGCAGGCCGAGCTGCGAGGCCTGGGCCGCTGGCATCGCTGGCATGAGGCGCTCGAGCCGCTGGCGCGGGAGCTGGCGCGCCGCTTGCGGCGCTACCTGCGCGACCTGCCGTACCCCGTGCGCGCGGGCACGCACGGCAACAGCGCCTTCGCCTGCATCCTTGCCCTGGACTACGGCATGCGCGAGGAGGTGGAGGCGGCGGCGCGGCGCTGGTATCTGGCCGACCGCGACTATCCCGTGGCCTACGAGCCGTCCGGAGACGACTTCCTGTCACCGGCGCTCGTGGAAGCGGTGCTGATGCAGCGGATCCTGGGCGCCAGGGATTTTCCGGGGTGGCTGGAGGCCTTTCTGCCGGATCCCGGCCCGCTGGCGCGGCCGCCGCGCGTGGTCGACCACGCCGACGCAAAGCAAAGCCACCTCGACGGCCTATGTTTGTCGCGCGCCTGGTGCTTCAGGCTGCTCGGCTTCGAGGCGCTCGCCCGGGTGCACCTGGAGGCGGGATTGCCGCAGGTCATCGGCGGCGACTACGCGGGCGAGCACTGGCTCGCCACGTTCGCGACGCTCGCGCTTAGCGCGGAAGCTCCGAAAAGCCCATGAGGAACTCGTCGACCGCCCGGGCGCACTGACGGCCCTCGCGGATGGCCCACACGACGAGCGACTGGCCGCGGCGCGTGTCGCCCGCGGCAAAAACCTTCGGTACGGATGTCGCGTAAGCGCCTTCGCCCTCCGTGGACGCCTTGGCGTTGCCGCGCGCATCCTTCTCCACGCCGAACTCCTCCAGCGTGGACTGCAGCGGGGAGACGAAGCCCATCGCTAGCAGCACCAGGTCGGCGGGAAGCACCGCCTCGGAGCCCGGCACCTCGTGCGGCTTGCCGTCCTTCCATTCCAGGCGCACGGTCTTGAGCGCCTTCACCTGGCCGCGCATTTCTCCATCCCCGCCGATGAATTCCTTGGTGGCGATGGACCAGTCGCGGTTGACGCCCTCCTCGTGCGACGAGGAGGTGCGCAGGCGCGTGGGCCAGTAGGGCCACACCGGGTTGCGCTCCACGTCCGGCGGCATGGGCAGCAGCTCGAACTGCGTCACCGATCTCGCGCCGTGGCGGTTCGATGTGCCCACGCAATCCGAGCCGGTGTCGCCCCCGCCGATGATCACGACATGCTTGCCGGTGGCCCACAGGTCCCTGATATCCTGGTCGCCGGCCACGCGCTTGTTTTGCAGCGGCAGGAACTCCATGGCGAAATGCACGCCTGCAAGATCGCGCCCGGGAATAGGCAGGTCGCGCGGCTGCTCGGCGCCGCCGGCGAGCACGACAGCGTCGAACTGCGCCAGCAGCTTATCCGGTGCAACCGAGCTCTTGGCGTCGCTGCCGACGCCGCGGCCGGGCGCCTGCCTGCCGACGAGCACGCCCGGGCGAAACTTCACGCCTTCGGCGCGCATCTGCTCCAGGCGCCGGTCGATGACGCCTTTCTCGAGCTTGAAATCGGGGATGCCGTAGCGCAGCAGCCCGCCGATGCGGTCGCTTTTGTCGAACACGCTGACGTCGTGGCCGGCGCGCGCGAGCTGCTGCGCGCAGGCGAGCCCCGCGGGCCCCGAACCCACGACGGCGACCTTCTTGCCGCTCGGTCGGGCGGCCGGCTGCGCGCGCACCCAGCCTTCTTCCCATGCCTTGTCGATGATCGCGTGCTCGATGGACTTGATGCCGACGGGATCCTCGTTGATCCGCAGCACGCACGCTTCTTCGCAGGGCGCCGGGCACACGCGCCCGGTGAACTCGGGGAAGTTGTTGGTCGAATGCAGGACTTCGATCGCCGCTTTCCAGTCCTGCCGGTAAACCAGGTCGTTCCAGTCCGGGATGATGTTGTTGACCGGGCAGCCGTGCATGCAGAACGGAATGCCGCAGTCCATGCAGCGCGCGCCCTGCACGCCGGCGGCATCGTCCGCCAGGCGCGCATAGAACTCGCGGTAGTGCTTCTTGCGCGCCTCGGCGGGCTCGTGCGGCTCGTCCAGGCGCTCGTATTCCAGGAATCCGGTGATCTTGCCCACTTATCGATCCATCTAGGCCGCAACCTTCTTGTGAGCCATCTCGGCGAGCGCGCGCCGGTATTCCCTGGGGAAGACCTTGACGAACCTGGTGCGGTACTCGCTCCACTTTTCCAGGATCTCGGCGGCGCGCCTCGAGCCGGTGTAGCGCGCGTGGTTGTCGATCAGCCGCTTGAGGCGGGCGTCGTCGTCGGCATCGGCGAGCGCTTCCAGGTCGACCATCGCCGGGTTGCAGCGCCGGGCGAACTCGCCGTCGGTATCCAGTACGTAGGCGTAGCCGCCGGACATGCCGGCGGCGAAGTTGCGCCCGGTGAGGCCGAGCACCACCACCACGCCGCCGGTCATGTACTCGCAGCCGTGGTCGCCGACGCCCTCGACCACCGCGTGCGCGCCGGAGTTGCGCACGGCGAAGCGCTCGCCCGCCACGCCGCGGAAATACGCCTCGCCGGCGATCGCGCCGTACAGCACCACGTTGCCGGTGATGATGTTCTCGGTCGGCTCGCCGCGAAATTTCGGCGACGGCTGCACCGAGATGCGTCCGCCCGAGAGCCCCTTTCCGCAGTAGTCGTTGGTGTCGCCGACGAGGTCGAGCGTCACGCCTTTCGCGAGGAACGCGCCGAAGCTCTGGCCGGCGGAGCCCGCCAGGCGGACGTGGATGGTGTCCTCGGGCAGTCCCTCGTGACCATAGCGCTGCGCGATGCGCCATGAAAGCATGGTGCCGACGGTGCGGTTGATGTTGCGGATGGGGATGTCGATCGTCACCTTCTCGCCGCGCTCGAGCGCGGGCGCGGCGAGCTCGATCAGCCGATTGTCGAGCGCACGCTCCAGGCCATGGCTTTGCGCTTCGTTGTGATAGCGCGAAACCTCGGCCGGCATCTTCGGCGCGTGGAACACCCTGGAGAAGTCGAGCCCGCGCGCCTTCCAGTGCTCGATGCCCTTTTTCATGTCCAGCAACTCGGTGCGGCCGATCAGCTCATTCAGGCTACGCACACCCAGCTGCGCCATGAGCTCACGCACTTCCTCGGCAACGAAGAAGAAGTAGTTCACCACGTGCTCGGGCTTGCCCTCGAACTTGCGCCGCAGCACGGGGTCCTGGGTGGCGACGCCGACCGGGCAGGTGTTGAGATGGCACTTGCGCATCATGATGCAGCCTTCCACCACCAGCGGCGCGGTGGCGAAGCCGAACTCATCCGCGCCGAGGATCGCGCCGATCACCACGTCGCGGCCGGTCTTCATCTGGCCGTCGACCTGGACGGCGATCCTGCCCCTCAGGCGGTTGAGCACGAGGGTCTGCTGCGTCTCGGCGAGGCCCAGCTCCCACGGGGTACCGGCGTGCTTGATGGACGACCAGGGCGAGGCGCCCGTGCCGCCGTCGTGCCCGGCAATCGTCACATGGTCGGACTTGCCTTTGGCCACGCCCGCCGCGATGGTGCCCACGCCTACCTCCGAGACCAGCTTCACCGAGATCGCCGCCTCGGGATTGGAGTTCTTGAGGTCATGGATGAGCTGCGCCAGGTCCTCGATGGAATAGATGTCGTGGTGCGGCGGCGGCGAGATGAGCTCCACCCCCGGCGTCGAGTAGCGCAGCTCGGCGATGTACTCGGAGACCTTGCCGCCGGGAAGCTGCCCGCCTTCGCCCGGCTTGGCGCCCTGCGCGATCTTGATCTGCAGCATGTCGGCGCTCGCCAGGTACTCCGCGGTGACGCCGAAGCGTCCGGAGGCGACCTGCTTGATCTTGGATTTCAGCGAATCGCCCTCGCGCAGGGGGATGTCGACTTCTATCCTGGACTTGCCCAGGCGCGACTGCAGGCTCTCCCCTTGCCTGATCGGGGCGTAGCGGCGGCGGTCCTCGCCGCCCTCGCCGGTGTTCGATTTCCCGCCGATGCGGTTCATCGCGATGGCAAGCGTGGTGTGCGCCTCGGTGGAGATGGAGCCGAGCGACATGGCGCCGGTGGAAAACCGCTTCACGATCTCGGCGGCGGGCTCCACCTCCTCGAGCGGCACCGGCTTGCATTCGCCCAGGCGGAAATCGAACAGGCCGCGGAACGTATTGTGGCGCCTGGACTGGTCGTTGATCAGCGCCGCGTATTCCTTGTAGGTGGCATAGGAGTTGGCCCGCGCCGAATGCTGCAGCTTGGCGATGGCGTCCGGCGTCCAGGTGTGGTCCTCGCCGCGCACCCGCCAGGCGTACTCGCCGCCCGCGTCGAGCATGCTCTTGAGGACCGGGTCGGCCGGGTCGAAGGCGTCGTCGTGGATGCGCAGCGCCTCCTCGGCCACCTGGAAAAGGCCGATGCCCTCGATGTTCGAAGCCGTGCCGGTGAAGTACCTGTCGACCAGCGATTTCGCCAGCCCCACCGCCTCGAACAGCTGCGAGCCGGTATAGGACATGTACGTCGACACGCCCATCTTGGACATCACCTTCTTCAGGCCTTTGCCGATCGCCTTGACGTAGTTCTTGACGGCCTTGGAGCCCTTGTCGCGCGCATGCAGCCCGAGGATGGTCTCGAGCGCGAGGTACGGGTGAACCGCCTCGGCGCCGTAGCCGCCGAGCAGGGCGAAGTGATGCACCTCGCGCGCGCTGCCCGTTTCCACCACCAGTCCGGTCGAGGTGCGCAGACCCTTGCCGACCAGGTGCTGGTGGATCGCCGACAGCGCGAGCAGCGCGGGGATCGCCACCCGCTCGCGGTCCACGTTGCGATCCGAGACCACGATGATGGAGTAGCCCGAGCGCACCGCATCCTCGGCCTGCGCGGCGAGCGAGGCGAGGCGCGCCTCCACCGCCTCCTTGCCCCAGGCCACCGGATAGGTGATGTCGAGCTCCCAGGACTTGAACTTGCCGCCGGTATAGCGCTCGATATGCCGGATCTTCTCCATCTCGAAGAAGTCGAGCACCGGCTGCGACACTTCCAGGCGCAGCGGCGGGTTCAGCTCGTCGATGCCCAGCAGGTTGGGCTTGGGGCCGATGAACGACACCAGCGACATCACCAGGTCCTCGCGGATCGGATCGATCGCCGGGTTGGTGACCTGGGCAAAGAGCTGCTTGAAGTAATGGTAAAGGGTCTTGTTCTTGTTCGAGATCACCGCGAGCGGCGAGTCGTTGCCCATCGAGCCGGTCGGCTCCTCGCCCGAGGCGGCCATCGGCTGCATGATGAACTTCAGGTCTTCCTGCGTGTAGGCGAAGGCCTGCTGGCGGTCGATGAGCGGCACCGACGACTTGAGCGGCGGCGTTTTCTCGCTCTCGACCTCGTCGAGCTTGACGCGGATGCGGTCGATCCACTCGGCGTAGGGGCGTGCGCTGGCGAGCGAGTCCTTCAGCTCCTTGTCGTCGACGATGCGGCCCTTCTCCAGATCCACCAGGAACATCTTGCCGGGCTGCAGCCGCCACTTCTTGACGATGCGCTCCTCGGGCACCGGCAGGCAGCCGCACTCGGAGCCCATGATGACCAGGTCGTCGTCGGTGACGATGTAGCGCGAGGGTCGCAGCCCGTTGCGATCGAGCGTGGCGCCGATCTGGCGGCCGTCGGTGAAGGCGATCGATGCCGGGCCGTCCCACGGCTCCATCATGGCCGCGTGGTACTCGTAGAACGCGCGCCGCGCCGGATCCATCAGGGCGTGATTCTCCCAAGCCTCCGGGATCATCATCATCATGGCGTGGGCGACCGAATACCCGCCCATCACCAGGAGCTCCATCGCGTTGTCGAACGAGGCCGAGTCCGACTGGCCGTCGTAGATGAGCGGCCAGATCTTCGAAAGGCCGTCGCCGAGCAGCTTCGAGGCGATGTTCTGCTGGCGGGCGCGGATCCAGTTCACGT
>DATACE010000073.1:0-7133 GCA_036259215.1 Burkholderiales bacterium
GCGGCGCGGCTCTCGCCCAGCACCCAGCGCACCGCATCGATGACGTTCGATTTGCCGCAGCCGTTGGGCCCCACCACGCCGACCAGCTGGCCGGGCACGTGAATCGAGGTGGGATCGACGAAAGACTTGAATCCGGAGAGCTTTATTTGCGTGAGTCGCACGCGAAAAATGATACCATCTGCGCCGCTCGCTTCCCGCGATTTTCCGTGCGCTCCCGGTGCCCTCCCGTCCAAGCAAGCGCCTAGAAACGTTTGCCAATCCCGCGCCCGAGCGCGACTACCGGATCCGCATGGAGATTCCGGAGTTCACCTGCGTCTGCCCGATGACCGGGCAGCCGGACTTCGCCACGCTCACGCTCGACTACATCGCCGATCGGCTGTGCGTGGAGCTGAAATCGCTCAAGCTTTATATCTGGTCGTTTCGCGACGAAGGCGCGTTCCACGAAGCCGTGACCAATCGCATCCTCGACGACCTGGTGAAGGCCACCCGGCCGCGCTACATGCGGCTCGAGGCGAAGTTCAACGTGCGCGGCGGCATCCACACCAGCGTGATCTGCGAGCATCGCAAGAAGGGCTGGCGCGCGACCGCGTGAACCCGCTCCTGGAAAGGCTTCAACCGTATCCGTTCGAAAAGCTTCGCGCGCTGCTCGCCGGAGTCGTGCCGAACGAGAAGCTCAGCCCCATCAACCTGTCCATCGGAGAGCCGAAGCATGCGACGCCGGCTCTCATCAAGGAGGCTTTGACGAAGGCCCTGGACGGGCTCGCCGCCTATCCGGCGACCGCGGGGCTGCCGGCGCTGCGCCAGGCGATCGCCGCGTGGCTCGCGCGCCGCTACGCCATCCCGGCGCCCGATCCGGAAACGCAGGTGCTGCCGGTCAACGGCACGCGCGAAGCGCTGTTCGCGTTCGCGCAGACGGTGCTCGCGCCCGGCGCGAAGGTCGTCTGCCCCAATCCTTTCTATCAGATCTACGAAGGCGCCGCGCTGCTCGCCGGGGCCGCTCCGGTGTATTGCGAAAATTTCCTGGAGTTTCGGGATTGGCGCGGCGTTCAACTCGTCTATGCGTGCTCGCCGGCCAATCCGAGCGGGGCGGTGATGGACCTGGACGCCTGGAAGCGGCTGTTCGAGCTTTCCGACCGGCACGGCTTCGTCATCGCCTCGGACGAGTGCTATTCAGAGATCTACATCGACCGGGCGCCATTGGGGGCTTTGGAGGCGTCGCACAAATTGGGCCGCCGAGGATATGAAAACCTGGTCGTATTCTCCAGCCTGTCGAAGCGCTCCAACTGTCCGGGCATGCGCTCGGGCTTCGCCGCGGGCGACGCGGCGCTGCTGAAGAAATTCCTGCTCTACCGCACCTATCACGGCTCGGCCATGAGCCTTACCGTGCAGCACGCTTCGATCGCCGCATGGGGCGACGAGCGGCACGTGGAGGAGAACCGGCGGCTGTACGCGCGCAAGTTCGAGGCGGTTCTTCCACGAATAAAAGAGCCTCTCGAGGCCGGCATGCCCCAGGGCGGCTTCTACCTGTGGATGAAAACGCCCATCGCCGACCCCGAGTTCGTGCGCCGGCTGCATGCGGAATACAATGTGCTCGCGCTTCCGGGCAGCTACCTTGCGCGCGACGCCGGCGCGGGCAACCCCGGAGACCGGCGCGTGCGCGTCGCCCTGGTCGCGCCGCTGGACCAATGTGTGGAGGCCGTCGATCGCATGACCCGTTTCGCCGCCAGCCTGTGAAGGAAATTATCGAACAGGCGTGGGAGAACCGCGCCGCGCTCAACCCCGGCAACGCGCCGCGGGCGCTGCGCGAGGCGGTCGAGGAGGCCATCGCCGGCCTGGATGCCGGGCGCCTGCGGGTGGCGGAGAAATCCGGCGGCGAGTGGCTGACCCACCAGTGGCTCAAGAAAGCGGTCCTGCTGTCGTTCCGGCTGGAGGACAACCGCCGCATGGACGGCCGCCATTACGACAAGGTGCCCTCCAAGTTCGAGTCGTTCGACTTCGAAAAGGGCGGCTTTCGCGTGGTGCCGCCCGCGGCGGCGCGCCGCGGCGCCTACATCGCCAAGAACGTGGTGCTCATGCCGTCGTTCGTCAACATCGGCGCCTACGTCGACGAGGGCACCATGGTGGACACCTGGGCGACCGTGGGCTCGTGCGCGCAGATCGGGCGCAACGTGCATCTGTCGGGCGGCGTGGGCATCGGCGGGGTGCTCGAGCCGCTGCAGGCCAATCCGGTCATCATCGAGGACAACTGCTTCATCGGTGCGCGCTCGGAGGTGGTCGAAGGCGTGATCGTGGAGGAGAACAGCGTGGTGTCGATGGGCGTGTTCCTCGGGCAGAGCACGCGCATCCTGGATCGCGCCACGGGCGAGGTGTCCTACGGCCGCGTGCCGGCCGGCTCGGTCGTGGTTTCGGGCACTTTGCCCTCGCCCGACGCGAGCTACAGCCTGTACTGTGCCGTGATCGTGAAGAAAGTCGACGCGAAGACGCGGGCCAAGACGAGCCTAAACGAACTGCTGCGGGGGGATTAGGGCATGTCAGCGATGAAACGGCTGTTCCAGGTGATGGCCGACAAGAAGGCCTCGGACATCTTCATCTCGGTGGGCGCGCCTATCAACATCAAGATCAACGGCGTCGCGGTGCCGGTGAACCAGGCCATCATGACCTTCGACACGGTGCGCCAGCTCCTCTACGAGATCCTCACCGAGCGCCAGATCAAGGAGTACGAGGACGAGATGGAGCTGAACACCGCGGTGGCCCTGGAGGGCCTGGGCAGCTTTCGCATCAGCGCCTTTCGCCAGAAGGGCGCGCCCGCGGTGGTGGTGCGCTACATCCCCAACCTGATCCCGCCGCTCGACACGCTCGGCCTGCCCGAGGTGCTGAAGGAAGTGATCATGCAAAAGCGCGGGCTGATCCTGATGGTGGGCGCCACCGGCTCGGGCAAGTCGACCTCGCTTGCCGCCATGATCGATTTTCGCAACGAGCGCAGGTCCGGCCACATCCTGACGCTCGAGGATCCGATCGAGTTCATCTTCCAGAACAAGAAGTCCATCATCAACCAGCGCGAGGTGGGCACCGATACCAAGGCCTTCGAGGTGGCGCTGCGCAATGCGCTGCGCCAGGCGCCCGACTGCATCCTCATCGGCGAGATCCGCGACAAGGCCACCATGGGCATGGCCCTCGCCTACGCCCAGTCGGGCCACCTTTGCCTCGCCACGCTGCACGCCAACAACAGCTACCACGCGATGAACCGCATCATCAATTTCTACCCGCTCGAGACGCGCCCCAGCCTGCTGCTCGACCTGGCGGCGGCGCTGCAGGCGGTGATCTCCCAGCGCCTGGTGCGCACCAAAACGGGCGCGCGCGTGGCAGCGACCGAGGTGCTGCTCAACACGCGCAACATCTCCGAGCTCATCGAGAAAGGCGAGATCAGCGAGATCAAGGAGGCGCTGGAGAAAAGCCTGGCGCCGGGGTCGCAGACCTTCGAGCAGGCGCTGTTCAAGCTGTTCATGGACGGCCGGATCACGCAGGACGAGGCGATGGCCAATGCCGACTCGGCAAGCAACATGCTCTGGCTGATCAACCAGGCCACCGCCGGCGAGCTCAGCCTGTCGGGCGCCGGGGCGGCGCCGGCGCCGCAGCCCGGCAAGGAAGACAAGAAAGGCATGCTATCCGGCGGCGACGGCGCCACGTTCAACGACTTCAAGATCGACGCGAATGCCTGACTCGCAGGTGATGGAGCTCGCCCGCGAGCTCATCGCCCGCAGGTCGATCACCCCGGAGGACGGCGGCTGCCAGGCGCTGCTCGCGCGGCGCCTGGAGGCCGCGGAGTTTCGCTGCGAGTCCCTCGGCTTCGGCGCGGTCACCAACCTGTGGGCGCGGCGCGGCGCGGCGCGGCCGCTGTTGTGCTTTGCCGGCCATACCGACGTGGTGCCGCCCGGGCCGCTCGCCGAGTGGCATTCCGACCCGTTCGTGCCTACCGTGCGCGAGGGCAGGCTGTACGGCCGCGGCGCGGCCGACATGAAATCCTCGATCGCCGCCTTCGTGGGCGCCACGGAGCGCTTCGTGCGGGAAAGGCCGGGCCATTCCGGCTCCATCGCCTTTCTTTTGACCTCGGACGAGGAAGGACCTGCGCTCGACGGCACGGTGCGCATCGTCGAGCGGATGAAAGCGCGTGGCGAAACCATCGATTACTGCCTGGTGGGCGAGCCCACCTCGGTCAGCCGCCTGGGCGACATGATCAAGAACGGGCGCCGCGGCTCGCTGTCCGGGCGCCTCACGGTGCGCGGCCTGCAGGCCCACATCGCCTATCCGCAGCTCGGGCGCAACCCCATTCACCTGCTCGCGCCGGCGCTGGCGGAGCTTGCCGCCACGCAATGGGACCGCGGCAACGCGGACTTCCAGCCCACCAGCTGGCAGGTGTCCAACATCCATGCCGGCACCGGGGCGACCAACGTCATCCCGAATTCCGTGGTGGTCGACTTCAACTTCCGCTTCTCCACCGAAAGCACCGCCGAGGGCCTCAAATCCCGCTTGGAGGACGTGCTGAAAAAGCACGGCCTGGATTTCGCGGTCGAGTGGACGCTCGGCGGAAAACCCTTCCGCACGCGGCGCGGCCGCCTTATCGAAGTCGTTTCGGGGGTCATCGAGAAGCATACGGGCCACCGGCCGGAGCTCTCCACCACCGGCGGCACTTCCGACGCCCGCTTCATCGCCGACATCTGCCCGGAAGTGGTGGAATTCGGCCCGGTGAACGCCAGCATCCACAAGCTGAACGAGCATATCGAGCTCGACGCGCTCGACCAGCTTTCCGCGATCTACCTCGAGACGCTGCGCGCGCTGCTGCCTTGAAGCTGGGCGCGCTGATCGCGCAGACCGAGGCGCGGCTGCGCGCGGCGCGGCTGCACTACGGCCACGGCACCGACAATCCCCGCGACGAGGCCGCCTATCTCGTGTTGAGAGGGTTGGGCTTGCCTTTCGACCAGGACCTGAACCTGGAGGTTGACGACGCTCGCGTTGAGCGGCTCATCCGGCAAAGGATCGAAAAACGCATCCCGGTGGCCTACCTGCTGAAGGAAGCCTGGCTCGACGGCGTGCCGTTCTACGTCGACCGGCGCGTCATCATCCCCCGCTCGCACATTGCCGCGCTTCTGGCAACGAAATTACACCCCGGTCCGGTGCGCCGCGTGCTCGATCTGTGCACGGGCTCGGGCTGCCTGGCGATCCTTGCGGCGCGCGCCTTTCCGCGCGCGCGCGTGGATGCATCCGACGTCTCGGCGGCGGCGCTCGCCGTGGCGCGCATCAATGTGCGCCGGCATCGCATGGAAAAGCGCGTGCGCCCGGTGCGTTCCGATCTGTTTTCCGGGTTGGAGGATGGGAACTACGACGTCATCGTCTCGAATCCCCCGTACGTCACCGCGGCGGCGATGCGGCGGCTGCCCGCCGAATACCGCTACGAGCCGGGCCTCGCGCTCGCCGCCGGCCGCGACGGCCTGGACTTGGTCGCGCGCATCGTCGCGGAGGCGCCCGCGCAACTGGCGCCGGGGGGCGTGCTGGTGTGCGAAGTCGGCGATCGCCGCAAGGCGGTGGAGCGGCGCTTCAGGCGCGCGCCGCTCATCTGGCCGCAGGACGAAGTCTTCGCCCTACATCGGTGAGTCGCACATCGCGAACAGCGCGTGGGTGCGGGCGATGGCATCCTTCAGCCTCGCCACGCCCTCCTCGATCCCGGCACGGCCCTCCAGCGTCTCCGACAGGCTGGATTGCGTGCGGCTGCTGATCTGCTTGAGCAGGCTCGCCTCGTGCGACAGCTTGAATTGCACGAGCGACTTCTCGCCCTCGTGGCGCATGGCGTCGCGGATCTCGGCAAGCATCACCGTGCGGCCGAGGCGTTCGTGCAGGATGATGAGCTGCTGCACCAGGTGCTCGACCCGGTTCGCCTCCGGCCGGCTGGCAAGCGACTCGCCGTAGGCGGCCAGCCCGAACAGGCCCTGCTGCAGCTCGTCGGTGAGCCGCTCCGCGAGCCCGCGATCGATGCGCGCGCCGCACGCGCCCGCGACCGCCGCCTGGCTGGCGCAGAGCAGTGCTACGGCGAGAAAGAGGCGCATCCTGCGGCACGACATGCAAATGCCGTACCGCCGTAAAGATGGGGTGACCGATGGGATTCGAACCCACAACAACCGGAATCACAATCCGGGACTCTACCTTTGAGCTACGGTCACCGTAGCCTGCAACGCACTTCTGGCCTGCCCGGCGCGACTCGAACGCGCAACCCCCAGCTTAGAAGGCTGGTGCTCTATCCGGTTGAGCTACGGGCAGCTAAGCCGGGCAAAACCTGACGCTGTGTCTCGACGCGCCCCGCCCGCGCGGGGTGCTCTGTCCTGGTCGGGGTGGCGAGATTTGAACTCGCGACATCTTGCTCCCAAAGCAAGCGCGCTACCAGGCTGCGCTACACCCCGCAAACGGCCGCAAATGATACTCCCGGCGCAGCGCGGGAGCAATTTTTATGCTTGCTGCAAGGGGGCCTTTTCTGCTACAAAGCATGCCTTTCATTTTTCGCCCAGGACGGCTCTTCAATGGCCGTAGAACTGACCAGAAAAAGCTTCACGCCCTATGCCGCCAAAAAGGGCGAGGAGTACATGAACGCGAAGCAGCGTTCGCATTTCCGCAAGATCCTCGAGACCCTCAAGTCCGAGCTCTCGGAGGAGATCGACCGCACCGTGCACACCATGCAGGACGAGGCCACGGTGTTCGCCGATCCCAACGACCGCGCCAGCCAGGAATCCGACATGGCGCTCGAGCTGCGCAACCGCGACCGCGAGCGCAAGCTCATCAAGAAGATCGACGAGACCATCGCGCGCATCGACGCCGACGAGTACGGCTACTGCGACAGCTGCGGCGTCGAGATCGGCCTGAAGCGCCTGGAGGCGCGCCCCACGGCCACGCTGTGCATCGACTGCAAGACGCTCGACGAGCTGCGCGAGCGCCAGGTCGCGAAGTAAAGCAACGAGGACACCGGGACGCAGGAACCGGGGCCGGTCACCCGACCCCGGTTTCGCTGCGCTAGGCGTTCTGCTTGGCGGCCTGTTCCAGGCTGTTGATGGCCTTCATGGAAAGGCGCACGCGGCCCTTGTCCTCGGCCT
>DATACE010000074.1:0-20193 GCA_036259215.1 Burkholderiales bacterium
CCGCACCCGGGCGCCGTCGGCATCGTCGAGCGCGACCGCGCGCGCGAAGCCACCGAGGTGCACGTAGTCGATCGCTGGTGCTACCTGGGCAGCGCGGCTTCGGATGCGGAGCTCGCCGAGCCGAGATAGCACCAGCGGTCCACGACGTGCACTTCGGTGGCCTCGCGCGCGCGGTCGCGCTCGACGATGCCGACCGGCCCGGCGTGCGGCCATTCCGCCGCCTTCAGCCGCGCCAGTGCCGCCGCCACCCGGCCATGGTGCACATGGATGTTCTCCCGCCCCGCGCATGCGCCTGCGCATTTTTGGATTTGAAAACGAAAGCATGGGCCGGCGCGCGGCAGGTCGAAGCCCAAGGCTTGCAGGCAAAGCCCATGCTCGTCGGCGAGCGCGCGCAGCGCGTTCAGCGCGTCGCGCCGGGAGCGGAACAGGCCGTAGACGTACGGCAGCGTATCGGCGTCGATCTCCTCCGGCTGTGCGAGGCGCAGCCGCTTCATGTCGAAGACGAAGCCGCACAGCGACTGCGGCCGGCGCAGCTGGCGGTTGTAGGCAGGCTGCAGCTCCTTCACCAGGCGCGCCTCGAGCAGCAGCGCGCCGAGCTCGCCTACGGTGCGCTGCCAGTCGATGCCGCGCACCTCGGCCGCCCAGCGAAAGCGCGAGGTGAAGTGCTGCAGTACGCGCGTGCGCAGGCTGCGGCTCATGCCGACGTAGAGCGGCGCGCCGCCCTCGCCGCGGAACACATACACGCCCGGCGCTTCCGGGATCGCTTCCACCTGCGCGCGCTCGACGTGCGGCGGCAGGGTTGGCTGCCTGGCCACCTGGCGCGCGGCGACCGACAGCACTTCCTCCCCGTGCTCGCGCGCGGCGATGCGCAGGAACTGCCACACCGCGTCGGCGTCGCCGAGTGCGCGGTGGCGCGCCTTGCAGTCGATGCCGTGGCGCGCAATCAGGCTGTCGAGGTTGTAGCTCGCGTGCCCGGCGTACAAGCGTCGCGACAGGCGCACGGTGCACAACGTGCGCGCCAGGAACTTCAGCCCGGCGCGCTCGAACTCGCGGCGCAGGAAGCCGTAGTCGAAGCGCGCGTTATGGGCCACGAATACGCGCCCGGCCAGTCTCTCGTAGAGATCGGCGGCGAGCTGGGCAAACGTGGGGGCCGCGGCCACCATCTCGTTGGTGATGCCGGTCAGCGCCTGGATCGGCGCAGGAATGGCCGCGCCCGGATTGACCAGCGTGGACCATTCGCTGCTCACTTCGAAGCCGTCGATCTCGATGACGCCGATCTCGGTGACCCGGTCCCAGCCCGGTTGGCCGCCGGTCGTCTCCAGGTCCACGATGGCGAGAGGCGCCGCTAGCGATTGCATGGATATTCTTCCAGTAGCGGCGAACTCTACCGGAAAAGCAACCTCATGCCATGGGCACGTGGCGCGGCTGCGCGCGCACCCGCGCGAGCCAGGTGTCGAGGGCCGGGAAATCGCCCAGGTCGAACCCGCCATCCGCCGCGCAGTGCGTGTAGGCGTAAAGCGCGATGTCGGCGATGCTGTAGTCGCCGCCGGCGAAGAAGGGCTCGCGGCGCAGGTGCTGCTCCATCACCGAAAGCGCCTGGTTGCCGCGCTCGCGCAGCCGCGGCAGCTCGGCGCGGCGCGGCGAATCCGGCGGCTGGTAGCGCAAAATGGAGCGCGCCACGGCCACGTAAGGCTCGTGGCTGTACTGCTCGAAGAACATCCACTGCAGCACGCGCGCGCGTCGCAGGCGTTCCTCGGGCAGCAAACGCGAGCCCTGCGCCAGGTAATAAAGAATGGCGCCCGACTCGGCCAGGAAAGTGCCGTCCTCCAGCGCGAGGGTCGGTACCTTGCCGTTGGCGTTCATGGCGAGGAAGCTCGAGCTGCGCGTCTCCCCCCGTCCGGTGTCCACCTCCACCCAGCGATAGGGCAGGGCCAGCTGCTCCAGGGCCAGCTTGACCTTGTAGCAGTTGCCGGAGTCGGACATGCCATAAACAGTGAACATGGCGGCGATTCTAGCTGTCCAATGCGTTGACATGCCGCGCCTGGCCGTTCGCCTCCTTGCCGTCCTTCTGCTCCCGGTCGCCGCGGGCTGCGCGCCGCTGTACTGGGTGCGCGCGGATACCGGCCCGGAGCAGCTGGAGCGCGACATGCAGCACTGCCAGCAGGCCGCCTGGCGCGAGGCGAGCTGGCGCGCTTCGTTCTACCGCCCCTGGGGCCCCAGCGTGATCCACGACCTGCACGGCCGGCGCCTGCTCGTGGGGCCGTATTCGCCCTTCAGCGATCCTTTCGGCGACCGCTTTTTCGAGGAGTCGCGCCTCGCGCACTTCTGCATGCGCGCGAAAGGCTACGAGCTCGTCCCGGCTGACAGGATCCAGCCCTCGCCCGAAGGCGCGCCCGCCGGCAAGCCGTAGCCCGGCCGGCGCGCCGCCCACGCCGCCTGCACCGCGCAGATAACGGCGTCCAGGAGGTCGCCGGCGCCTTCGTCCAGCAGCGCTTTTTCCTTTGCCTCGAGCCTGATTCCCAGCGGCTTGCCCGCCTTCAACGCCGTGAGGATGCGCCGGCGCACCGTCCTGCGCGCCGGCGTCTGCTCGGCCCGGGCATCGGCCTTGTACGATTGCCGGATGCCGAGCTGCTTGCGCACCAGCAGGCCGGGATAGGCCTCGAGCGCCACCCGGCAGGCCGTGCCTTCCTTCAAGCCCGGCAGGTGCAGCCCGGCGTCGAGCAGTCTTCGCGCGCCTTCGTGGAACATGAGGGCCACCGGCGGATTGACGAGCTTCATCGGGCTGGACGAGCCGGCAGGCCGGTCGGTGGCGCGATGCGCGTACTTGCGCCCGACCGGTCGCGAGGCGCGATAGGCGTCCAGCACCCGGCGCAGCTCGAGCCGACTGAGCGAAGCGCAATGCCTGACCAGCGCCGGCCAGCGCGCGGGCCAGCCCAGGTCGCTTACCAGCTCGCGCGGCAGGCTGAACGGAAAATCGAAGCCGCCGATCCACGGGCCGGGGCGTCGCAGGAACGCTTCGAAGGCCGCGAACGATTGGAGCTTTTCGACCTCGGTGACTCGAAGAACATTTTCTTCAAAAACACCGCATGCCACGGTGATTGGCTTCGCGGCGCGCGGGGCGCAGGTGAAGTCGACCCCGTAAATCCTCACCGCGCTATGGCGTCGTAGCCGCGGCCGGTGAATTGCAGCAGGCAAAAGCCGTTGCCGAACGGGTCGGCGAGCAGCGCGAGGCGCCCATAGTCATGCTCGCGCGCTTCCTGCTCTACCGTTGCGCCCGCGGCGCGCGCGCGGGCGACAGCGGCGTCGACGTCCTCCACCACGAAATCCAGGTGCACCGGCGTCCAGTGGCGCGCGAAGTCGCGCTTGCCGGTCGCGGCAGGCGAGATGGCGCTGCCCGCCGGCTTGGGCAGCAGGTAGATGGGCGAGCTGCCGCCCACCAGCTCCAGCCAGTCGCCGAAATGCCGGCCGACTTTCAGCCCCAGGGCGTCGCAATAGAACGCGCGCGCCTTGTCGAGATCGTCGACGTCGATATTGACGAGCAGGTTCACGCCGTGACCTTGACCGGCGGCGCCTGGCGGAGGGTCTGCATCACCACGCAGTAGCGCTCGGTGAGCTCGATCAGCTTGCGTTTTTGCTCGTCGCTCGCATCGGTGTCGAGCTCGAAGCGCAGCCGGATCTCGCGCAAGCCCACCGGCGCGTCCTTGGCCACGCCCAGGGTCCCGCGAAAGTCGAGGTCGCCCTCGGCGAACAGCCTTGCGTCGCGCAGCTCGATGTTCAGCGCGGTGGCCACGGCCTTCAGGGTCACGCCCGCGCAAGCCACCAGCGCCTCGAGCAGCATGTCGCCCGAGCAGGCCTGCTGCCCGCTGCCGCCGCTCGCCGGGTGCAGCCCCGCCTCGACCAGCGCCTTGCCGGTGTCGACCCGGCAGGCGATGCCTTCGCCGATGCGGCCTTCGGCGCGCAGCGTGACCACCGCGGCGTCGGGCTGTTTGCGGTAGCGATCCTTGAGCGGGGCCTGCATCGCCCGCAGGTCATCGGCGTTCATGACATGTCTCCTGGGAGTTTGAGGTTGTGGATGCGGCCGAAGCCGGCGACGAAGCGCGCGTCGCGCGGCACGATTTTCCAGAAGGAGAAGTCGGCCAGCTGGAAGTTGATGGCCTGCTCCGGGAAGCGCTGCAGCCATGCATCTTTCGGGCCGTCGGTAAGCTGGGCGGCTTCCCCTCTTATGGTGACGCGCATCAGCGTGAACGGGTCGGGGCGCCGGTCGTCGGTCTGGGCGATCGACAGCGCGACGCGCGGGTCCTTCAGCATGTCCTGCGTGTGCCAGGCGAGGCGGCTCACGTGCACGTAGAAGGCACTGAACGAGGCCTCGGCGAGGTACAGCGTCATCGAGGCAATGGGCGCGCCGCCGCGCAAGGTGGCAAGGTGCGCCACCCGCTCGTTGCGGATCAGGTTGGCGAGCGCTGCGCGCGTGTCGGCGTCCACGCAGGCCATTGTAGTATTCTCGCCGGCTCATGCGATACGAGCTCATGGTCGGCCTGCGCTATACGCGGGCCAAGCGCCGCAACCGCTTCATCAGCTTCATCGCCCTCATCTCCATGGCCGGCATCGCGCTCGGCGTCAGCGTGCTGATTGTGGTGCTTTCGGTGATGAACGGCTTTCAGACGGAAGTGCGCACCCGCATCCTGGGCGTCGCCTCGCACCTGCAGATCAGCGGTGCCACCGGCACGCTCGACGACTGGCAGTCGGTGGCGCGCATCGCCAGCGCGCATCCGCGGGTGGTGGCCGCGGCGCCGTACGTCCAGGCGCAAGGCATGCTGAGCTCCGATCGCGGCGCGCGCGGCGTCGCGGTGCGCGGGGTGCTGCCGCAGGCCGAGGAGCAGGTCGCCGATTTCGCGAAGCACATGGTGAGCGGCTCGGTGGATGCGCTGCGCGCCGACGCCTTCGGTATCGTGCTGGGCGGCGACCTCGCGCGCGCGCTCGGCGTGCTGCCGGGCGACAAGATCGCGCTGATCGCGCCGCAGGGCATCGTCACGCCCGCCGGCGTGGTGCCGCGGCTGAAGCAGTTCACGGTGGTGGGCACCTTCGACGTCGGCTTCAACGAGGCCGATTCGGGCCTCGCGCTGATCCACCTGGAAGACGCGCAGAAGCTCTACCAGCTCGGCGACAACGTCTCCGGCGTGCGCCTGAAGCTCGCGGACCTGTTCGAGGCGCGCCTGGTCGGACGCGAGCTGATGGCGCAAATGCCGGATCTTTTCGCCTGGGACTGGAGCCGCAGCCACCCCAACCTGTTTCGCGCGGTGCAGATCGAAAAGCGCATGATGTTCATCATCCTCACGCTGATCATCGCCGTTGCGACGTTCAACGTGGTGTCCACCCTGGTGATGCTGGTCACCGACAAGCAGTCGGACATCGCGATCCTGCGCACGCTGGGCGCGCCGCCCGCCTCGATCCTCAAGATCTTCGTGGTGCAAGGCGCGGTGATCGGCGTGCTCGGCACGCTGCTCGGCGTGGCGGGCGGCGTGCTGCTCGCCCTCAATGTCGAGACCGTGGTGCCGGCGCTCGAGACCGCGCTCGGCTTCAAGTTCCTGTCCAAGGACGTCTACCTGATCCCCGACCTGCCGTCGGAAGTGCAGTTCGACGACGTGCTCGGCGTGGCGCTCATCTCGCTGGTGCTCGCCTTCCTCGCCACGCTGTATCCGAGCTGGCGCGCCTCGAAAGTCAATCCTGCGGAAGCGCTGCGGTATGAGTGACGCGGTGCTGTCGTGCCGCGCCTTGCACAAGACGTACCAAGGCCCCACCCCGGTGCACGTGCTGCGCGGCGTCGACCTCGACGTGCGCCGCAGCGAGCGCATCGCCATCATGGGCCGCTCGGGCTCGGGCAAGTCGACCCTGCTGCACGTGCTCGGTGGCCTGGACGCGCCCAGCGGCGGCACCGTGCTGGTCCAGGGCAAGCCCTTCAGCGCCATGGGCGAGGCGGAACGCGGCCAGGTGCGCAACGCGACCCTGGGCTTCGTGTACCAGTTCCATCACCTGCTGCCGGAATTCAGCGCCGCCGAGAACGTGGCCATGCCGCTTTTCATCAGGCGCATGAGCAAAGATCAGGCGCTCCGGAAGGCCGGCAAGATCCTCGGAGAAATCGGCTTGGGCGAGCGCCTGGAGCACCGGCCGGGCGAGCTCTCCGGCGGCGAGCGCCAGCGCTGCGCGTTCGCGCGTGCGCTGGTCACCGAGCCCGCGTGCGTGCTCGCCGACGAGCCGACCGGCAACCTCGACTCGCACACGGCAGATGAAGTCTTCGACGCGATGGTGCGCCTGTCGGCCTCGCACGGCACCGCCTTCATCATCGTCACGCACGACGCCGGCCTCGCCGCGCGCGCCGAGCGCGTCCTCGAGCTGCAGGACGGCCTGCTGCGCCCCCGCTAGAAAATGGGGACGGACCCCATTTTTCTCATCTCGACACGACCGTGACGCATGCTGAATTCTTGCGCGCCTATCAGGAAGGCATCGTTCAGGTCACGGTAGACCGCACCCAGGCCGCGCGGCTGGTGTCCGGTCGCCTGATGCTGCCGTTCTTTCTGCTGCCGCTACTCGGACTGGGCGTCGCGCTTGCCCTGAGCGGCTACCTCTTCATCGGGATCGCCGTGTTCCTGGGCGCCTTAGCGCTGCGCTTTTTGATACGCGCGAGCAGCCAGGGCTTCGTACTCAGCCGGGCACTCCACGACCCAGGGTTTTACGAAGAGATGGTTGCGGGGAAGATTCTGCTCGTGAAGCGGGCTGAATGAGAAAAATGGGGTCCGTCCCCATTTAACGCATTTAACGACGGCGGTGGGCGCGGGCGCGCCAGGCGATGACCACGTAGGCACGCCAGGCCAGTTCGGCGCCGAAGTAGCCGAGCATGGCCAGCGTGAGCGCGAGCGCCGCGAGCCCCACCGCAAGCGGCCTGCCCAACGCGAGCACCCAGGCCCACATGCCGCGCAGCGAGCCGACGAAGTCGCCCCAGTCCCACAGGAACGGCTCGATCGGCGCGGGGGCCTGCGTCGCACCCAGCAGTAGCTGGCCGTAGCCGTAGGCGAGCAGGTACAGCGGCACGATGGTGAACGGGTTGGTGTAGAGCGTGGTGAGCAGCGCAACCGGCAGGTTCTTGCGCAGGGGAATGGCAAGCGCGAGGGCGCCCAGCATCTGCAGCGGGCCGGGGATGAGCCCGCAGGCAAGGCCGATGGCTACCGCGCCGGGCACCGACTTTCGATTCAGGTGCCACAGGTTCGGGTGGTGCAGCCAGCCGGCGAACGGCGCCACCAGGCGGTGGCGGCGCACGGTGTGGGCGTCGGGCAGGTACTTGCGGAGAAACTTGCGCGGCACGGTCAGCCGGTGTCAGCCGGTTCGGGGCGGGGCGCGTTGATTCTACGATGACCTTCGCCGCGCTTGCGCTGGCGGCCGGCGTCGTCCTGCTGCAGTGGCAGGCCGAGCTGCCCGCGCTCGCCTGGGCGTGGCTGCTTGTGCCCTTGCTCGCCTTGGCGGTGAGGTACAGGGTCTGCGTCATTCCTCTTGCCTTCGCCGCGGGATTCTCCTGGGCGGCGCTGCTCGCGCACGAGCGCATGGCGGATTGGCTTGCGCCGGCGCTGGAGGGCCGCGACCTGAAAGTCGCGGGCGTGGTGTCCGGCCTGCCTGCGGCGGACGAGCGCGGCGTGCGCTTCCAGCTGGAGACCGAAACCGCGGGCTTGCCGCGCAAGCTGCTGCTCTCGTCGTTCGGTCCGGCGCAGTTCCACCCGGGCGAGCGCTGGCTCCTTACCGTGCGGCTGCGCCGGCCGCACGGCAACGTCAATCCCCACGGGTTCGACTACGAAGCCTGGCTGCTCGAGCGCGGCATCGGCGCCACCGGCTACGTGAGGAGCGGCGAGCGCATCGGCTGGAGGCATTCCGTGCTCGATCGCATCGAGCAGGCGAGGGAGGCGGTCCGCGAGCGTTTCCAGGAGGCGCTGGGCGGCACCCCGGCCGCCGGCATCCTCGCGGCGCTCGCCGTGGGCGACCAGCGCGCCATCGCCACGGAGGAATGGCGGCTTTTCCGCCTGACCGGCGTCACCCACCTCATGAGCATCTCGGGCCTTCACGTGACGCTGATCTCCGGCCTGCTTGCCTGGCTGGTGTCCGCCGGGTGGCGCCGCGTGCCGCCGCTCGCATTGCGCCTGCCGGCGCGCAAGGCGGCGGCGCTCGCGGCCATTGCCGCCGCGCTCGGCTATACGCTGCTCGCCGGCTTCGGCGTGCCCGCGCAGCGCACGTTCTACATGGTGACGGTGGTGGCGCTCGCGCTGTGGTCGGGCCGCATCGCCTCGCCGACGCGCACGCTCGCGCTCGCGCTTGCCGCGGTGCTGCTTGCGGATCCGTGGGCGCCCCTTTCACCGGGCTTCTGGCTGTCCTTCGGCGCCGTGGCGCTCATTTTCTATGTCGCCACCGGGTGGACCACGGCCGAGGGCCGCCTCGCGCAATTCGGCAGGGTGCAGTGGGCCATGACCGTCGGCCTCGCGCCTGCCGCGCTGCTGCTGTTCGGCCAGCTGTCGCTCGCCGGGCCGCTCGCCAACGCGCTCGCCATCCCTTTGGTCTCGGTCATCGTGACGCCGCTCGCGCTGCTCGCCGCGCTGGTCCCGGCGCAGGGCCTGCTCGAGCTTGCCGCCTGGCTGGTCGAGTGGCTGCTGCAGTTCCTGGAATGGTGCGCGCTGCTTCCGGGCGCGCTGTGGCAGCAGCACGCGCCCGCCGGCTGGACCGTGGCCCTCGCGCTTGCCGGCGTCGCCTGGCTGCTCGCGCCGCGCGGCGTGCCCGGCCGCGCCTGCGCGCTCGCGCTGTTTGCGCCGGCTTTCGCGGTGGCGCCGCCCGCGCCGCCGCCCGGCGCGGCGTGGGTCACGGCGTTCGACGTCGGCCAGGGGCTCGCGGTTTCCGTGCGAACCGCGCAGCGCACGCTGCTTTACGACGCCGGTCCGGCGTTCGGCCCCGCCGCCGACGGCGGAGAGCGCATCGTCGTGCCGGCCTTGCGGGGTGCCGGCGCGCCGCGCATCGACCTCATGGTGCTGACGCACGAAGACGCGGACCACGTCGGCGGCGCGCTGTCGGTGCTCGAGGCCATGGTGGTGGACGGCCTCGCTTCCTCGCTGCCGCCGGCGCATCCGCTGCATACGCTGGTGCCCGCGGCGCGGCGCTGCGCCGCGGGGATACGCTGGGAATGGGACGGCGTGCGCTTCGAGTTCCTGCATCCGCTTTCCGGCTCGCACGACGCGCGGCGCAACAACCAGAGCTGCGTGCTGCGCGTGGCCTCGCAGGGTGGCTCCATGCTCCTCACCGGCGACGTCGAGCGCGCCGCGGAACTGCAGCTGATGAAAAGGAATCCCAGGGCCGACGTGATGCTCGTTCCGCATCACGGCAGCCGCACGTCGTCCAGCCGGGAATTCATCGCAGCGGTCGCGCCGCGCTGGGCGATCGTGGCCGCGGGCTACCGCAGCCGCTTCGGCCATCCGAGCGCGGAGGTGCTCGAGCGCTACCGCGCCGCCGGAAGCGCGGTGATGCGCACCGATCTCGACGGCGCGGTGCACGTCGTCCTCGAGCCGCAGGGGGTGCAGGTGAGCACCGAGCGCGGGCGCGCGCCGCGCTATTGGCGGCGCGTGCCGCGCGTATAGAATGGCCGGGCAGCACATCCCCATCGACTAGAGGAGCGCACCATGGCCAAGAAAGGCGGCAGCGGCGTCTATCGTGTCACCGAAGTCATCGGCAGCAGCACCAGCTCCTGGGAGGACGCGGCGCGCCAGGCGGTCGAAACCGCCTCCAGCACGCTGCGCGACCTGCGCATCGCGGAAGTCACAAAGCTCGACGTGCGGCTGGACGACTCGGGCAAGATCGCACAGTTCCGCACCCGGCTGTCCTTGTCGTTCAAGTACGAAGGCTAGTGTTCACCGCCATCGCACGCGTCACCGGTGCCGGGCGCCTCGAGGATTTTCGCGAGCGCCTGCGCTGGCTCATGGTGCGCGACCACGATGCCGAGGACTATACCGAGCACCACGGCGAAGGGCTGCTCGAGTACCGCTTCACGCCGAAGCGCGGCATTCCGTTTCCGACGCTCACCGAGGTATCGTCGGAATTTCCCGAGCTGCAGGTCGACGTGGAATGGGAGCACGACGGCGCGCGCGGCCGCGCGCTCATCGAAGCCGGCAAGCTAGTGCAGGCGCCGCCCGAGGCGCCGGGGGGTGCACGCGTCGAGGTGGCGGTGGAGGAAGACGGCCGCCTGGCGCTCGCGCTTGCCTGCCGGCAGGCCGGCAACGAGCTCATCGGCTACGCCGCCACCGCCGATCGCCACACCTACTTTCGTTTTCGCGACGGCGCGCTTAGCCTGGTGGATCCCGAGTCGCCGGACGCGGCGCTGGAGGAAGTGGCGTTCGCGTTCGTCGATGAATGGATCTGGTACGACGAGGAGCAGGCGCCGGTCGAGCGCTCGCGCTACGCCGGCTATGGCTATCCGGTGCGCGGCGCCAACCTGAAATCCGACAAGCTCGCGGTGCTGCGCACGAGCGGCATGCAGCTCTCGTCCCTCGACGCCGAAGGCCGGCGTGCCCGCGACGCGCTGGTGGCGCAATGGCTGAACCGCAGCTAGTCCCGCGCCGCCGCTCGGTGCAGTGCGCCTCGGCGCGCGGCCTGCATCGCATCGCCTATCTTGAGTGGGGCGACCCGAGGAACCGCGACGTGCTGGTGTGCGTGCACGGCCTGACGCGCTCGTCGCGCGACTTCGACGAGCTCGCGCGCGCGCTGTGCGGGACGTTCCGCGTAGTGTGCCCGGACATCGCCGGGCGCGGCGACTCCGACCGGCTGGCGGATCCGGCGCTCTATGCCGTGCCGCAGTATGTGGCCGACATGGTCACGCTCATCGCCCGGCTCGACGTCGAGGCGGTGAACTGGCTCGGGACCTCGATGGGCGGCCTCATCGGCATGGCGCTCGCCGCGCAGCCGTATTCGCCCGTGGCGCGGCTGGTGCTGAACGATGCCGGCCCGGTGGTCTCGCGCGCATCGCTCGAGCGCATCGGCGCCTACCTGGGCACGCGCGTGCAGTTCCAGAGCGTGGAGGAGGCCGATGCCTACCTGCGCACCATCTCGGCGCCTTTCGGCCCGCACAGCGACGCGCAATGGCGCTTCCTCACCGAGACCTGGCTGCGGCGCAACGACGACGGCACCTGGCGCGCGCACTACGACCCGCGCATCGCCGAGGCCTTCCGCGCCACGATGCCGGACAAGGACCTGGAGCTTTGGCCGGTGTACGACGCCATCCGCTGCCCCACGCTGGTCATCCGGGGAGAGCACTCCGACCTGCTTTCCCGAAAGACCACGACGCAAATGCAAGAGCGTGGCCCGAACGCCAAGGTAGCCGAAATCCGCGGCGTGGGGCATGCTCCGACCCTCATGCACCCCGACCAGATCGCGCTGGTGCGCGATTTCCTGCTCGAAGGAGGACCGCCTTGAAACGCTACTTGCTGCTCCCTCTGCTCGCTCTGCTCGCTGGGGCGCCGGCGTACGCGCAAACCCTGGACGCGGTCAAGAGCAAGGGCTACGTGCAATGCGGCGTCAACACCGGCCTCGCCGGCTTCTCGCAGCCCGACTCCAAGGGCGTGTGGCGTGGCATCGACGTGGACGTGTGCCGCGCGGTCGCGGCCGCGGTATTCGGCGATGCCACCAAGGTGCGCTACACCCCGCTCACCGCGCAGCAGCGCTTTACGGCGCTGCAGTCGGGCGAGATCGACCTTCTCGCGCGCAACACCACCTGGAGCATCGTGCGCGACACGAGCCTCGGCCTCAACTTCGTCGGCGTGAACTACTACGACGGCCAGGGATTCATGGTGCCGAAGAAGCTCAACGTGAAAAGCGCGAAGGAGCTGAACGGCGCCACCATCTGCGTTCAGCCCGGCACCACCACCGAGCTCAACCTTGCGGATTACTTCCGCGCTAACCGCATGACCTTCAAGCCGGTGGTGATCGAGAAGCTCGAGGAAGTGCTGAACGCCTATTTCGCCGGGCGCTGCGACGTCTTCACCACCGACCATTCCGGCCTTATCGCGCTGCGCTCCTCGCGCGCGCCCAACCCCGCCGACCACGTGATCCTGCCGGAGATCATTTCCAAGGAGCCGCTCGGGCCGGCGGTGCGCCACGGCGACGACCGCTGGTTCGACGTGGTGAAGTGGTCCCTGTTCGCCATGCTGGAGGCGGAAGAGCTCGGCCTCAATTCCAAGAACATCGGCGAGCAGGCGAAAAGCCCCAATCCCTCCATCCAGCGCTTCACCGGCGCGAGCGGCGACATCGGGCAGATGCTCGGCCTCGACAACCGCTGGGCGGTAAACATCATCCGTCTGGTCGGCAACTACGCCGAGAGCTTCGAGGCCAACCTGAAGCCGCTGGGCTTCGAGCGCGGCCTGAACCGCCTTTGGAACGAGGGCGGTTTGATGTACGCACCGCCGATTCGCTAGGCAAACCGGGAAAAATTCTCAGTCCTGTCGAAGCTTGATTTGCGCCCGTCTCTCCCCGGGCGTAATTTCGTGGGCATAAGAACAGGGAGGGCGCCATGCCGCTCATCGGCGGGCTGGTCCTGGCAATACAGCTGTGCTTCGCTTACCACGCGCTCAAGACCGGCCGCGCGTACTGGTGGCTGTTCGTCATCATGGGGTTCCCGGTGATGGGCTGCGTGCTCTACTACTTCGTCGAGGTGTTCCCCACCTCGCGCGAGAGCCGCAGCGCCGAGAAGGCGGTGCGGGCGATCGCAAAGGCCTTCGATCCGGACAAGGACCTGCGCGCCGCGGTGGCGGACGTGGAAGCCTGCGGCAGCGTGGAGAACCGCGTGCGCCTGGCGCGCGAGTGCATGGAGCACGGCATGCACCAGGATGCCGCCGCGCTCTATCGGAGCTGTCTCACCGGGGTGCACGAGACCGACCCGGACATCCGCCATGGCCTGGCGGGGGCGCTGTTGCAGGGTGGAAAATTCGACGAAGCGCTGGACGTGGCGCAGAAGCTGCGCGCAAGCCACCCCGCGTTTCGCGCGCCGGAGGTTGGCCTGGTCATCGCGCGGGCGCTGGAAGGGACGAACCGGCCGGAGGAGGCGCTCGCCGAGCTCAGGCTGCTGGCCGACGCCTACCCGGGCGAGGAAGGGCGCTGGCGCTACGGGGCGCTGCTGCGCCGCCTGGGACGCGCCGACGACGCGCAGGAGGTGTTCCGCCGCATGCTGCGCAATGCCGAGCGCCAGCCTACGCACTACCGCGAGGCGCAGCGCGGCTGGCTGGACCTCGCGCGCGAGAACATGCAGGCGTGAGCGCGCCGAACCCGTACGCGCCGCCGCAGGCGGCGCTCAAGGATGTTCCCGCGGGCGCAGCCTCGGCGTTCAAGGCCGTGGCGCTGGGCCTCGTGGCCGACATCGGCGGCACCTTCGCCGCGCTCCTGGTCTTCATGGTGGCCTACGGCATCGCGCTGGGCGCCTCCGGCGCGAGTGCCGAGGAAATCGTCGCAGCGGCGGACTTCTCGGCCACCGATTCCTGGCGGTTCTACGCCGCCACGCTCATCGGGCTGGCGTTCTCCGTCCTCGGCGGCTACCTCTGCGCGCGCATCGCAAAAAGGGCCGAAATGAGGCTGGGCGCCGTGCTCGCGCTCCTCTCGGCGGGCTCGGGGTTCCTGCTTGCGGGCGAGCACTACCAGCTCGGAACGCTGCTCAGCGTCACGCTCGCCGGCATCGGCGCTGTCCTGTACGGCGCGCGGCTGGGCTACGCCAAGAACCGCGGCACCAAATAGCGCCTCGCAGCATCTAATCGGCTTTGGGGGCGCCGATGCTGCGGGTTCTCCGGCTCATTCTCGTCTTGGTCTTGGCCGGTTGCGCCGATACGGCACGCCTGCCGCTTAGCGCCGGCATGGGGCCGGACCCGACGTTGCCGCCGCCCGTGCAGTCGCTCATCCCGACGGTCGATGTCGCGCCTGCAATCGGCTGGCCCGAAGGGGCGCAGCCGCGCGCGGCACCCGGCACCCGCGTCACCGCCTTCGCACGCGGCCTGGATCATCCGCGCTGGCTGCATGTCCTGCCCAATGGCGACGTGCTGGTCGCCGAGACCAACGCCCCGCCCCGGCCGAAAGACGAGAAGGGCATCCGCGGCTGGGCGATGAAGCTCATCATGAAGAAGGCGGGCGCCGCCCTGCCGAGCGCCAATCGCATCACCCTGCTGCGCGATGCCGACGGCGACGGCGTGGCCGAAACGCACTCGATGTTTCTCGAGGGACTGAACTCGCCTTTCGGCATGGCGCTCGTCGGCGACGCGCTGTATGTCGCGAATACAGATGCGGTCTTGCGTTTTCCGTACCGTGAAGGCGATACGCGAATCACTTCTCCGGGGGAAAAACTGCTCGACCTGCCTGCCGGCCCGCGCAATCACCACTGGACCAAGAACCTGATCGCCAGCCGCGACGGGAAGAAGCTCTATGTGACGGTCGGCTCGAACAGCAACGTCGCCGAGCACGGCATGGAAGAAGAGGCGGGCCGCGCGGCGATCTGGGAAGTGGACATCGCAAGCGGCCGCCATCGCGTCATGGCCACCGGGTTGCGCAACCCGAACGGCCTGGACTGGGAGCCGCACAGCGGCGCGCTGTGGACCGTGGTGAACGAGCGCGACGAGATTGGCAGCGACCTCGTGCCCGACTACCTGACCCGCGTGCGCGACGGCGCGTTCTACGGCTGGCCCTACAGCTATTTCGGCCAGCATGTCGACGAGCGCGTCGCGCCGCAGCGCCCCGACCTCGTGGCGCAGGCGCTGAAGCCCGACTACGCGCTCGGCGCCCACGTGGCGCCGCTCGGGCTCGCCTTCTCGAAGGACGGCGCGTTCATCGGCCAGCACGGATCGTGGAACCGCAAGCCGCCGAGCGGCTACAACGTGGTGTTCGTGCGTTTCGAGAATGGCAGGCCGTCCGGTCTGCCGGTCGAGGTGCTAGGGGGTTTCCTCAGCCCTGCGGGCGAGGCCTACGGCCGCCCGGTCGGCGTGGCGCTCGACCGGCGCGGCGCGCTGCTCACGGCCGACGATGTCGGCAACGTGGTGTGGCGGCTGAGCTGGGACTAATCGACCTTGGCGCCGGTGTCCTTTACCACCTTCGCCCACTTCACGAGCTCGGAGCGAAGGTATTCGGTCGTCTGGTCGAGCGGCGCGGCGGTGACTTCGAAGGCGAGCTGATCCAGGCGCTGCTTGAGGTCGGGCGCCTGCACCGCGCGCAGCACGGAGTCGTTGAGCTTCTGCACCACCTCGCGCGGCGTGCCGGCGGGCACGAAGAGGCCCACCCAGGTGTAGTCCTCCATGCCGGCGAAGCCGAGCTCGGTGAGCGTGGGAACGTCCGGCAGCGAAGCGAGCCGGCGGCCCGAGGAGACGGCGAGCGCGCGCAGCTTGCCGGACTTGATGTGCGGCATCGGCCCCGAGCCCGCGGCCGACCCGATCGGCGGCTGGCCGCTGAGCACCGCGGTCACTGCCGGGCCGGCGCCCTTGAACGGCACGTGCGTGATGTCCACCTTGGCGCGCACCTTGAACAGGTTCTCGGCGGTAAGATGCGGGGTCGTGCCGCTCGAGGGCGAGGCGTACGCCAGCTTCTCGCGCTTGGCGAGCGTGAGCAGCTCGCCCAGGGTGTTCACCGGCAGGCTGGCGTTGACGATGATGACGTTGGGCTGCGAGGCCACGATCGCCACCGGCACGAAGTCTTTCTGCGGGTCGTACCCGGCGTTGGCCGACAGCGCCGGGTTCACCGCGAACCCGGAGGAGTGCAACAGGATGGTGTAGCCGTCGGGATCCGACTTGGCGACGCGCGCCGCGGCGATGTTGCCGCCGGCGCCGGTGACGTTCTCGACCACCACCGGCTGCCCGAGGAGCTCGCTCACCTTCGGCGATACCAGCCGCGCAATGATGTCGGTGGGCCCGCCCGGCGGGAACGCCACCATGATGCGGATGGGCTTGGAGGGATAGGCCTGGGCGGCCGCAACAGAAGAAAAGCAAGCCGCAATGAATCCGAGCAGGATCTTTTTCATTTGATCGCCAGTGGGTTGGTGGGAGAGCCGACCGCCCCGGTGATGGGCAGCGCCGGTGCGACGAACAGGAATTCGTAAATGCCGTCGTCCGCGCAGTCCTTCGCCAGCTCGGCGACGTAGAAGATCTCGCCCATGGTCATGCCCATGATCGGGATGGTGATCCAGTGCCACGGCTGGTTGATGCCCGGCTCGCTTTCGTTCGGCCGCACCTCGCAGCCCCAGGTGTCGCTCGCAAGGGCGGCGAGCTGCGTGCGCTGGATCCATTCCAGCGTCTCGAAGGAAAATCCCGGCGCGTCGCCGCCCGGGTAGCCGTCCCAGCTTCCCGCGGCGAGCTTCGCCTCCATCTGGCCGGTGCGTACGATCACGAAATCGCCTTTCTTGAGGGCGATTTTCTGCTTTTCAGCCGTTAAATCCAGCTCCTTGCTGGTGATGGCATGGCCATCCGGCAGCACGTCCATGCCGAGCGCCCGAGGCACGTCGAGGAACACCCCGCGGCCGACCATGCGGTTCTTGGTCTTCTCGATGCCGCACTTCTGCGCCCCGGCCGAGGTGACCTCGCGGCAGTCGTAGCCGTTCCACATGTAGTTCTCGTAGAAAACGTGGCCCAGGCCGTCCCACTGAGTGCCGCATTGCAGGGGCATCACCACCATGTCGTCGGCGGCGCGGATGCCGCGCTTGTCGAGCACGCCCGAATAGGCGTCGGTGCCCGTGCGCAGCATGGTGTGCAGCGGGTTGATGCGTCCCATCGAGGGGTACTTGCTTTTCGCCCCCTGCGGGCCGTTCTGGTCGAAGTTGAGCGCGAGCGAGATCACCTTGCCTTTGCGCACCAGCCGGGCGGCGGCCACGATGTCCTCGGGCTTCGTGTGGTTCAGCGTGCCGATCTCGTCCTCCGGCCCCCAGCGGCCCCAGTTCTTGAATTTCTCGGCGGCATCGCGCAGGTCCTGGGGGTAAGCTTGCGGGCGGTCATGGGTGATTACCGGAAGATGAGGCGGATAGCGTATCAGGCAGCGGCGGTCGCCGTCGCGCTGTTCGTGGTCGGCACCTTGGTGCACAACACCCTGGTTAACCTCGAGGACCGCCGCATCGCCAGCGGCTTTTCCTTCCTGCAGCGCGAGGCCGGGTTCGAGATCGGCGAGTCGGCCTTCTTGCGCTATGACGCCTCGGACAGCTACCTGCGCGCGCTGGCGGTCGGGTTGAGCAATACCCTGAGCGTGGCACTTATCGGCATCGTGCTCGCGACGCTGCTGGGGACGGCGGTCGGGCTGTTTCGCCTGTCGAAAAATTTTTTGCTGCGCACACTGGCCGGCGGGTACGTCGAGTTCGTGCGCAACTCGCCCCTGCTGGTACAGCTTTTCTTCTGGTATGCGCTCATCACTGAGGTGTTGCCGCACCCGCGCGCGGCCCTCGAGCCTTTACCCGGGATTTTCCTTTCGAACAGGGGTATTTTTGTGCCGACCCTGGACAGCGCGCCAGTGCTGCAGGGCTTCAACTTTACCGGCGGGATGGTGCTTTCGCCGGAATACGCCACGCTGCTGCTCGGGCTGTCCATCTATACCGCCTCCTTCATCGCCGAGATCGTGCGTGCCGGGGTGCTCGCGGTCGGGCGCGGGCAGTGGCAGGCGGCGCACGCGGTCGGCCTGGTGCGCGGCCAGGCATTGCGCCATGTCGTGTTGCCGCAGGCGGTGCGCGTAATGGTGCCGCCGCTCGCGAGCCAGTACCTCAACCTCACCAAGAACAGCTCGCTCGCGGTGGCGATCGGCTATCCCGACCTGGTGTCGATCGCCAACACCACCATGAACCAGACCGGGCAGGCGATCGAGGGCGTAGTGATCATCATGGCGGTGTACCTCACCATCAGCCTGTCCATCTCCGGCTTCATGAACTGGTACAACGCGCGGGTCATGCGGCGATGAGGTGGCTGCGCGACAACCTTTTCTCCGGGTGGGCCAGCACCCTCGCGACGATCGTCATCCTGGCGCTGCTGTTCAAGGCGACCCACGCGTTCCTGGACTGGGCGTTCCTCGACGCGGTGTGGCGCCCCGACTCGAAGGCCTGCCGCGCGGCCGAAGGGGCCTGCTGGGGCTTCATCGCCGAGAAGCACCGCTTCATCCTGTTCGGCACCTATCCCTACGACGAGCACTGGCGTCCGGCCGCGGCCACGCTCATCCTGCTCGGCCTGTGGGTTTTTTCCATGCTGCGGCGATTCTGGCGGCTCGGGCTGGTGCTCGTCTGGGCCGGCGGGCTGTCGTGCATCGCGCTTCTCATGTGGGGCGGGGTGGCCGGGCTGCCGTACGTGGAGAACGAGCGCTGGGGTGGGCTGATCCTCACGCTGCTGCTGACCACCTTCGGCCTCGCCAGCGCTTTTCCCCTCGCCATCCTCCTCGCGCTCGCGCGCCGCTCAAGCATGCCGGTGCTGCAGGGCATGGCGGTGGGCTTCATCGAGCTGGTGCGCGGCGTACCGCTCATTTCGCTCCTTTTCATGGCCTCGGTGATGCTGCCGCTGTTCCTGCCTTCGGGCGTCTCCATCGACAAGCTGCTGCGCGCGCAGATCGCCATGATCCTGTTCGCGGCGGCCTATCTCGCCGAAGTGGTGCGCGGCGGGCTGCAGGCCATTCCGCGGTCGCAATACGAGATGGCCGACGCCCTGGGGTTGAGCTACTGGCAGAAGACCCTGCAGGTGGTGCTGCCGCAGGCGCTGCGCATTTCGGTACCGCCGCTGGTCAACACTTTCATCGGCTTTTTCAAGGACACCTCGCTAGTCGTGATCATCGGCCTGTTCGACCTCTTGTCGACCATCAAGGTGTCGCTGAACGACCCGGCGTGGACCGGCTTCGGCGTCGAGGCGTATGTCTTCGCCGCCGCGGTGTACTTCGTGTTCTGCTTTGCGATGTCGCTCTACAGCCGGCGCTTCGAGCGCCGCCCGGCCTGAGCGCCGCTCACCAGCCCGCGAACCGGCTCCACACCGCCTGCACCGAGCGGCCCGCATCGACGACGTGGTAGGCGGCATGCTGCCCGGCCGTGGCGCAGGCGTGGTTGGGCAGGATGCGCACCCGCATGCCGACCGCGAGCGCCGGCGGCGGCCGTCCGTGGCGATCGGCAATGATGCCGTGCTCCTGGTGGATGTCGACCACGATCAGGTCGTCGATTGGGCGGCCGTCGAGGTCGCAGACGACGCCGTAGCCCTGGTCGAGCGGCTGCCGGGCGGTCCCGCGGTCGCGGGACATCGCCATCCATCCGGCATCGACGATGATCCAGCCCTTGTCGGCCTGATGGCCGATGACGCTGCCCAGCACCGACAGCGCGAGGTCTTCCTGCCGGCAGACCGCGATGCCGGCCATCACGAGGTCGAAGAACACGAACACGCCCGCGCGCACTTCGGTCACACCCGCCAGGTCCTCGGCGTAAGTGGCCGTCGGCGTCGATCCCACGCTCACCACCGGGGCGTCGAAGCCGGCGCGGCGCAGGCGCGACGCCGCCGCGACCGCGCCGTCGCGTTCCCGGGCGGCAATGGCGCGGATCGCATCCACGCTGCGGCAGTTGTAGGAGTCGCCGGCGTGCGTCATGACTCCGGCGACCTCATTGCCGGCCTCCTGCAGCGCTGCCGCGATCGCCACCAGTGCCGTGGAATGCGGCTGCACCCCGCAGCGGTGGCCGTCGGTGTCGATCTCGATCAGCACGGGGAAGCCCGAAATGGCGCGCGCCGCTTCCACGCTGTCCACGGTCAGCGTAAGGCGCGCGCCGCGCGCCGCGAGCGCGCGGGCCCGCGCCAGCTTGGCGGGCGTGAAGCCCACGGCGTAGAGGATGTCGCGATAGCCGCCCTCGAAGAAAACTTCCGCCTCCCTCAGCGTGGAGACGGTGATCGGCGCCTTGCTACCCTGCAGCACCAGCCCGACGACGTCCAGCGACTTCGCGGTCTTGACGTGCAGGCGCAGCGGCACGCCGAGGCGTTCCAGGTGCCGCGCAAGCTTCGCCGCGTTGGCTTCCACGCGCCGCCGATCGAGCACCAGGCTGGGCGTGTCCAGCGTCTCGAGACTCACCATGCCGGTCAATGCAGGAAGCCGGCCAGCTCGCGCAGCGTGCGTCGCTCGGCGAGCGGCGCCGGCGCCTGCGGCGGCATCGCGATGCCGGCGCGGTTGTGC
>DATACE010000075.1:0-2280 GCA_036259215.1 Burkholderiales bacterium
ATGGAGTCCGGGATGCCCGGGACGCCCTTCGGGAAGCCCATGGCCTTCATGGTCGGCTCGACCAGGTTCTTGTCCTTCATCCGCGGCCACACGCTCGCCGGCGGCTCTGTGCCGTCTACCACCCAGTCGCGCAGCGCAGCGCGCACGCGGTTCACCATGCCCGTGGCGGGCACCGGGTTGGCGCGCAGCACAGGCCTTCCCCAGTTGTTGCCCGGGCAGCTCGCGGCCGGCGGCGGCGGATTCTCCGTGGTCTGTCCGCTGCCGCCGCCGTGCGAGGAGCTCGGCAGGTAGTAGCGGCGCACGTTCTTGGGCAGCGGAATGTCATTGTGCGCGGCGGTGCCCACCCACGAGGTGGTCATCTTCAGCGCGAAGACTTCGGCGCCGCCGAAGGTCTCGACCACCTTGGGGCAGGTCTTGGTGGCCTCGCAGCGGTCGAGGATGCCGGCCGGATGCAGGCGGCGCGCGTGGTCGGGGAACTGGTGCCACCACTGCGGACCCTCGCTGCCCATCTGGTAGAGCTCGAGCACGCCGTCGGGCTGGCCCCAGCGCGAGTTGTTGGCCACGCGCCGCCCGGCGATCAGCGGCCAGGAGCCGTCGTGCACCTTGCGGCCGGCCTCGTCCTGAGTCATGCCCAGGTGGATGAAATGGCGCAGGAAGTTGCCGGACTGCGAGGAGCCGCGCGCGATAGTGCGCTTTACCTGGCCGGCGACCGGATTGGGCGTGCCGTAGTCGTCGCGCGCCTCGTAGCGGAAGAAGGACTGCACGTCGCGGAAGGCGGCGGTGCCGGCGCCCAGGACGTACGGGTCCTTCACCGTGTAGACGAGCTGGTAGAGCTTCGCCGCATCGAACCCTTCGCGCAGGCATACGCCCACCGGCAGCGCGGTGGGCGTCAGGGCCGCATCAAAGGTGCTGCCCGGGGCGCAGAACTTCCAGTCGGCATTCGGTACCACCGGTCCGTAGGTCACCTTGCCGTCGATGGTCTCGTGCAGGACCGTGGTGAGCGTGGCGCCAGCGTTGTTGCTCAGATCGACCGGCCAGTACGGAATCGGGTTGCCCATCACGTTGAGCGGCTGCCCGTTCATTCCGCTGCGGTTGACGATGCGCCCGAGGATCTTGCCGGTGACGCCGGTCAGCACCGGCGTCTTCACGTAGTGGTTGGCAAAGACGGGCGCGGCGCAGGGCGCCACGTAGGGCGGCAAGCAGTCGACGTTCGCCGGCACGCGCGTGTTGCCGGCGTTGTCGCCCTGCCAGCCGGACAGCAGATGAAGATCGCGGTTGGCGAAGAGGTCCGGGTTGAACACCACGTTGTTCCCGCGGTTGGGCACGTCGTGCCACATGACCCCGCTCGAGGTGCTCATGTCCTTGGGCTTGCGGATGCGCCAGCTCGCGACGTACTCGACGTTGCCGCGCGCGTTGGGCTGGGCGAGGCGCAGGTCGGTGATGAGCGCGTTGCCCGGGTGGTTCGGGTCGAGCTCGCCGAAGGCGCGCCCGGTCAGCTCTTCATAAGGCTGGCCGGTGATGTCGGCCGTGGTGTCGATGACGATCCGGGTGACGCGCGCTTCGGGCTGCAGCGAGACGACGGCAAGCGCAGCGGCGCACGAGACCGCAAGCAGATTTCTTCGCATGAATCCTCCTCCCCAGGTGGACCCTCATCAAAGCAGGAAAGCCGCCGCGCATCCATGCAGAGTGCTTGTTAATTGATCTTGATCGCTCATGAATCGAGGCGCGGCCGAACGCATAGAATCGTCCTCCCACAAGGAGGAGTCTCCATGAGAAAAAGCGTTACAACCTTGGGCGCGGCAGCGCTGCTGTGGCTCGCGCTGCCCGCGGGTGCGCAGATTGCCTGCGGCGACCTGCCCGCCGGTTTCCACGCCCCGGACGTGGTGATCACATCGTCCACCGCGGTCCCCGCGGTGCCCAGCGGCGGCAATGCCGCGCCGGCGCACTGCGACGTACGCGGCACCATCCGCGGCAACATCAAGTTCGCCGTATTCCTGCCGGTGGAGTGGAACGGCCGCTTCCAGATGGTCGGCAACGGAGGCAAGGCAGGCTCGATCAGCCTCGGCGACATGCGCACCCAGCTGCGGCTGGGCTATGCGACCACCTCGACCGATACCGGCCACGACAACACCATCGCGGACGAGCGCGGCGCCCGCTTCGGCAACGACGCGCTGTTCGGCAAGGAGCGCGAGATCGACTTCGGCTGGCGCGCGGTGCATCTCACCGCGGTCACCGCCAAGGCCATGGTTAGCGCGCACTACGGCGCGGCGCCCCGGTACT
>DATACE010000076.1:0-9326 GCA_036259215.1 Burkholderiales bacterium
GCGCCCCAACCCGGTGCCCTTCACCACCGGCAAGGTGGGCGACGTGGTGATCGCCGTGTCCATCGAGCGGCCCACGCCGCTCGACCTGCGCTGCGAAGCGTCGGTCGACCCGGGCGACGGCAGCGCCGGGATCCACCTCGCGTGGAACATCGGCGACAGCCGTACCAAGACCGCGCGCTACGAGTACAAGAAGCCGGGGACGTACCGCATCAAGGTGTCGGGCAGCGGGGAGAACGGCTGCACCGGCGAGCGCGAGCTGACGGTGAAGGTGGGCGGCGCGTCGTCCCGCGCCCGCGCGCCCGGCAAGGCGCCCGGCTGCCCGCTCGGCTGGGTGCTGATCGAGGACTCGGTCGACGGCCCGCGCTACACCTGCCGCCCGCGCCAGCCTACGCGCCCGCTGCGCTGCGCCGAGGGCACCAGCTACTTCTCGGAGCGCGGCGAGATCGGCTGCCGCTAGTCGGGCTGTAACAGTTCCCTGCTATTCGTGGGGAATGACCTTCCGTGAAACGCTGGAGCGGCACCTTCGGGCGATCCAGGAGCGCGACCTTGCGGCGCTCGCCGATACGGTAGCCGACGACGAGCTGGTGCTCATCATGGCCGACGGCAAGCTCGCGCGCAGCACGCGTGAGTTCCTCGAGGCGCACCGCGGCTGGTTCGCCATGAAGGACTGGACGCTGCAGACCCGCGAGGTGCAGGTGCTCGAGAGCGCGCAGCTCGCGGTCGCGCTGCTCGAGCTGGATTATCGGGAGCCGCCGGCGACCCGCAGCCGCAGCTACCTCACGCTGGTGTTCGAGCGCCGCGGCGAGCGCTGGCTGATGGTCCAGGACCAGAATACGCCGATCAGGGCGTGAAGCAGGTGATGATCCTGCCGTACCTCGGGTACGGCACGCGCAGCCGCATCCGGCTGTGCGGGCGGGTGCTCGCCGACGAAGGCATCGCGCCGGCGCGCACCGTGGACGGGCGCTGGCGCAACCTGGTGGCTTTCTACAAGCGCCTGGAATCCGACGAGGTGCCCGGCGCCCGGCTGCGCGCGGCCCTTGGCGGTGTCGAAGTCCAGGCCACGACCGACCGCGAGGGCTACTTCTCCGTGGTGCTGGACGGCCTGGCGCTGAAGCCCGGCTGGCACGAGGCGCGACTGGCTCTTGTTTCCAGTCCCGCCGTTGTGGGGAAGGGCCGGGTGCTGGTGCCTTCGCCGCGCGCGCGCTTCGGCGTCATCAGCGACATCGACGATACCGTGGTGTTCAGCAACGTGCGCAACAAAGTGAAGATGGTGCTCGCGCTGGCGCTGTCTAACGCGCGCACCCGCAAGCCGTTCACCGGCGTGGCGGCGTTCTACCGGGCGCTGCACGCGGGGCTGAATCCCGTGTTCTACGTCTCCAAGAGCCCCTGGAACCTGTACGCGCCGCTCGTGGAGTTTCTCGCCTTCCAGGGGCTGCCGCCCGGGCCGCTGATGCTGCGCGACTTCGGCCTGCGCATGAGGAAGCACCACAAGACCGAGGCGATCGAACAGATCCTCGGCACCTATCCGGGGCTGCCGTTCGTGCTGATCGGCGACAGCGGCGAGCACGATCCGGAAATCTACAGCGACATCGTCGGGCGCTTCCCCGGCCGCATCCGGGTGATCTACATACGCTCGGTGGACGCGAGCCGCATCGCGGCCGTGGGGCATCTCGTCGAGAAGGTGCGCCCAAGCGGCGCCCAGCTGGTGCTCGCGCCGGACAGCGAGTTCGCCGCGGCGCACGCCGCGGCCGAGGGCCTGATTCAGCCCTCGGACCTGCGCGAGGTGCGCTCCGACAGGCGCTCGGACGAAAGCAGCTCGCCGAAGGCGCTGGCGTCCAGCGGCGCGCTGAAATAGTGCCCCTGCCACTCCTCGACGCCGATGGCGAGCAGGCTCGCGAGCTGCGCCTCGTTCTCTATGCCCTCGGCCGCGGTGCCCAGCGCGAGCGTGCGCGCGAGCGCGGCGATTGCGCGCACGATCGCCTCGTCGGCGGCGTGTGAGTCGATGGCCCGCAGGAAAGAGCGGTCGATCTTCAGCTTGTGGATGGGCAGGTGGCGCAGGTAGGCGAGGCTCGAGTAACCGGTGCCGAAGTCGTCGATCGCGATGCGCACGCCCAGCGCGCCGAGCCGGCGCAGGGTCTCCAGGTTGCGGTCCAGGTCGGCCATCAGCACGCGCTCGGTGATCTCGAGCTCCAGCAGCTCCCCCGGCAGGCTGTTGGCTTCCAGGGAGGCGGCGACCTTGTGCACGTACGCGTCGCCGTGGGCCAGCTCGGTGGCCGAGACGTTCACCGCGAGCCAGGCGCGCCCGGGATGCTGGCGCTGCCACGCGCCCGCCTGCGACAGGGCGCGCTCCAGCGTCCATTCGCCGATCTGGCGGATGAGCCCGCACTCCTCGGCGAGGGGCACGAAATCCTCGGGCATGAGCAGCCCGCGCCCCGGGTGCTGCCAGCGCACCAGCGCCTCGGCGCCCACCACGCGGCGCCGCCCGCGCAGCACCGGCTGCCAGTGCAGCACCAGCTCGCTGCGCGCGAGCGCCCCGCGCAGCTCGTTTTCCACCTGCAGCCGCTGCACCGAGCGCGCATGCAGCGCGGGCGAGAAGAAGCGGAACGTGCCGCGGCCGCCCTCCTTGGCGTGGTACATGGCCGCGTCGGCGCACTTCAGCAGCTCGGGCAGGTCGCGCCCGTCGTTGGGGTAGATGCCGATGCCGATGGAGGCGCCGACGCTCACGCTGCGGCCTTCGAGCGTGAAGGGCCGCGCCAGCGCGTCGAGGATGCGCTGCGCGTGGCTGGCGGCCTCCTCGGCGCTGCGGATGGGCCGCACGAAGACGAACTCGTCGCCGCCGGTGCGCGCCAGCGTGTCGCCGGCGGCGAGCTGCTCCAGCCGCTCGGCCACCGCGCGCAGCAGGCGGTCGGCGGCCGGGTGGCCGAACGAGTCGTTCACCAGCTTGAAGCGGTCGAGGTCGATGCACAGCAGCGCGAGCTGCGCGCGCCCGCGCGCCGCCTGCAGGATCGCCTGGCTGGCGCGGTCGGCGAGCAGGATGCGGTTGGGCAGGCCGGTGAGCGCGTCGCGCGTGGCGAGGTACTCGATGCGCGCCTCGGCCTGCTTGCGCGGCGTCACGTCCGCCGCGGTGCCGCGGTAACCGATGAGCCGGCCCTCGGCGTCGCGCACCGGTACGCCGCTCACCGATTGCCAGATCACGCCGCCGCGCTTGGTGACCGAGCGGTGCACCAGCTCGCGGAACGGGCGGCCGTCGGGCGCGTGCTGCGCGAGCCACGCCTGCACCGCGCGGTCCTCGCCCAGCGGCATGAACTCCTGCGGCCGGCGCCCGAGGAGCTCGGCGCGGCTGTAGCCCAGCACCGCCTCCACGCGCTCGGACAGGTAGGTGAAGCGCCAGGCCGCGTCGGTCTCCCACACGTACTCGCCGGAGGCCTCGGCGACGTCGCGAAAGCGCTGCTCGCGCTCGGCAAGCGCCGCGCGTGAAGCGCGCTGCTCGGTGACGTCGCGGAACACCGTCAGCAGCACCTGGCGGCCGCGCTCGGCGAAAGACACCGAGGCGACTTCGGCGGTGATCTCGACGCCGTCCAGGCAGCGCACCGTCCGGTCCTCGAAGCGCGCGCCGCCCGGGCCGGCCTCCAGCATGAGCTCGTCGCACCGGCAGCCCACCAGGCGCTGCGGGTCCACCGCCCTGAGGATCCGCGCGGCGGCCGGGTTGGCGTACTCCACCACGCGGTCCGCCGACACCAGGATGCCGTCGGGGGAAAGCTCCACCAGCCCGCGATAGCGCTGCTCGGTGTCGCGCAGCGCCTCCTCGGCACGCTTGCGCTCGTCGATGTCGCTCACCGTGCCGGAGGCCCGCGTGGCGCGTCCCTGGCGGTTGCGCTCGGTCACCTGGCCCTTGGCGTGCACCCAGCGCCAGGCGCCGTCCTGGGCGCGCACGCGGCATTCGACCTCGCAGATGGTCTTTTCGCCCTTCAGCCCGGCGACGAACTCCAGCTTCACCGCGGGCCGGTCTTCCGGGTGGACCATCTGGTGCAGGTCGGTGCCGCTCGTGATGCCGGCGACCGGGCTGCGGCCGAGGAGCCCGGCCCACCCCGAGCCGAGGTAGATGGCGTCGGACTCAAGGTCGTAGTCCCACTCGGCGAGGTTGGCGCCGCCCAGGGCGAGCTCGAGGCGCTCCTTCGCCTCGGCGAGCGCCCGCTCGGCGCGCCGCTGCTCGGTGACGTCGCGCCCGACCCCGCGGTAGCCGAGGAAGCGGCCCTGGGCATCGGTGCGGCCCTGGCCGGAAATGATGTGGATCTGGCGCGCGCCGCGGTTGTCGCTGCGCGCCATCTCGAGGTCGAAGAACGGCAAGCCTTCGCCCAGGCCTTCCTGCAGCGCTTCGAGCGCGCGCGGATCCACCTCGACCCCGGGGATTTCCCAGAACCGCTTGCCGTAGGTCGAGGTGCTGCCGAAAAAGGTCGCTACCGGCGCGCCGCCGGAGATCCAGGTCACCTTGTGCTCGGCATCGGTTTCCCAGAACCAGTCGGCCGACAGCTCGGTGAGGCTGCGAAAGCGCGCCTCGCTTTTCTTGACCCGGTCCAGCTCCCCGGCGGTGCGGCGGGCAAGCAGGTGCATCGCCAGCCACACCGCCCCGGCGGCGACCAGCACGAGCAGCACGGCGTCGAGGATCACCTGCCCTCGCGCACCGGCGGCGCGACCTTGAGGATCTCGTCGATGGTGGTGAGCCCGGCGGCCACCTTCATTGCGCCGCTGATGCGCAGCGGCTTCATGCCTTCCTTGAACGCCTGCTCGCGCATGGCGGCGATGTCGGCTTTTTCCGCCACCAGGGCCTTGATGGCACCGGTGAACAGCAGCGTCTCGTAGACGCCCACGCGCCCCATGTAGCCGGTCATGCGGCATTCCAGGCAGCCGGCGGGCTTGTAGACCCGCGCCGGGCGGTTGGACTTCCACGGCGCGACCAGCGCATCCCAGGCGTCGTGGTCCTCGGCCCGGTTGAAATCCGCCTTTTGCTTGCAGTGCGGGCACAGCGTGCGCACCAGGCGCTGCGCCATCACGCCGTTCAGCGTGGCGTTGAGCAGGTACGGCGGGATTCCCAGCTCCAATAACCTGGTCACTGCGCTGGGAGCATCGTTGGTGTGAAGGGTGGAAAGCACCAGGTGGCCGGTAAGCGCCGATTGCACCGCCATCTCGGCGGTTTCGAGGTCGCGGATCTCCCCCACCATGATGATGTCCGGGTCCTGGCGCATCAGCGCGCGCACCCCCTCGGCGAACCCCATGTCGATCTGCGTCTGCACCTGAATCTGGTTGAATGCCGGCTCGACCATCTCGATCGGGTCCTCGATGGTGCAGACGTTCACTTCGGGCGTGGCGAGGCTCTTCAGCGTCGAGTACAGCGTGGTGGTCTTGCCCGAGCCGGTCGGCCCGGTGACCAGCACGATGCCGTTGGGCCGGCCGGTCATGTCGTGCCAGCGGCGCTGGTCCTCCTCCGAGAAGCCCAGGTCGGTGAAATCGCGCACCAGCACCTCGGGGTCGAAGATGCGCATCACGATCTTCTCGCCGAACGCGGTGGGCAGCGTGGCGATGCGCAGCTCGATGTCGCCGGCGTCGGGGGTGCGCGTCTTGATGCGCCCGTCCTGCGGGCGGCGCTTTTCCACCACGTCCATGCGCGCCAGGATCTTGATGCGGCTGGTCATCGCGGCGAGCACCGAGGCCGGGATCTGGTAGACCTGGTGCAGCACGCCGTCGATGCGAAACCGTACGATGCCCTGCTCGCGCCGCGGCTCGATGTGGATGTCGCTCGCGCGCTGCTCGAAGGCGTACTGCCACAGCCAGTCCACCACGCGCACCACGTGCTGGTCGTTGGCGTCGATCTGCTTGTCGGATTTGCCCAGCTCGACCAGCTGCTCGAAGTTGGATAGCCCGCTGACCGAAGAATTCTTCGTCGCGCCCTTGATCGACTTGGCGAGGTTGTAGAACTCGACCTGAAAGCGCTCGATATCCGCCGGGTTGGCGATCACGCGGCGAATCTCGCGCTTGATGATGCGCGCGAGCTCGGGCTCCCATTCGCGGATGTAGGGCTCGGCGGTGGCGATCACCGCCTCCTTCGCGCTCAGCGCGACCGGCAGGATGCGAAAGCGCGTGGCATAGGCGGACGACATCACCTCGGTAACCGCGGCGAAGTCGATCTTCAGCGGGTCGATGTGCAGGTAGTCCAGCGCGACGCGCTTCGCCAGCCACTCGGACAGCGCATCGAGCGTGAGCGGCGCGGCGCCCTTCTTCCACTTCTGCTCGGCGACGATGACCAGCGGATGCTGGTTGCCGCGGTAATAGCGCCGCTCCTTCTTCAGCTGCTCGGCGGCCGGCGCCTCGGCGAGCCCGTCCTCCACCATCCACGCGAGCACCTCGGCCAGCGCGAGGCGCCGCTCCTCCGTGCCCGCTTTAACTGCTTGTTGCATTAAATCAAGACTATACCGGAAAGATAGAATGCGGCATGTCAAAAGCGCTCGGGCGCGACGTTTCTTTCCGAGAAGTCTGGGCGTGGAGCATGTACGACTTCGCCAACTCGGGCTACACCACGGTCGTCATCACCGCGGTCTTCAGCGCGTTCTTCGTAAGCGGCATCGCAGGCAATGCGGCGTGGGCCACCTTCGCCTGGACCGCCGCCCTTTCGGTCTCTTATGCGCTGATTTTGGTCACCGGCCCGCTGATCGGCGCCTGGGCCGACGCTCACGCGGCCAAGAAGCGGCTGCTTTTCCTGTCCACCATCGGCTGCGTGGCGTTCACCGCGCTGCTGTACTTCGTCTCGCCGGGCATGGTCGGCCTCGCGCTGCTGCTGATCATTCTTTCCAACTACTTCTTCGGCACCGGCGAGAACCTGATCGCCGCGTTCCTGCCGGAGCTCGCCGACTCGCGCGCGATGGGGCGCGTGTCCGGCTGGGGGTGGAGCTTCGGCTACCTCGGCGGCATCGTGGCTTTGGGCCTGTGTCTTCTGTATATCCTCGGCAGTGAGGCACCCGCGGCGAGCACGGTACCGGTCACCATGCTGATCACCGCGGCATTCTTCGCCGCCGCGGCGGCGCCCACCTTCCTGTGGCTGAAGGAACGCGCTGTGCCGCAGGGAAGATTCGCCAACCCGTGGCAGCGGGTGAAGCAGACGCTGCGGCATTCGCGCGACTTTCGCGACCTGCGGCGCTTCCTGGTTTGCGTGCTGTTCTACCAGGCGGGCATCACCGCGGTGGTGTCCCTCGCCGCCATCTACGCCGAGCAGGCGATGAAATTCACCATGCGCGAGACCATTGTGCTGATCCTGGTGGTAAACGTCACTGCAGCGCTGGGCGCCTTCGGCTTCGGCTACCTGCAGGATGCGATCGGCCACGTGAAGGCGGTGGCCATCACGCTCGTGGGGTGGATCGCCATGGTGTGCCTCGCCGGCTTTTCCCAAGACATGGGTACGTTCTGGATCGCGGCCAACCTGGCCGGCCTGTGCATGGGCTCGGCGCAGGCGGCCGGGCGCGCGATCGTCGGCTACCTCGCACCGCCGGCGCGGCTGGCGGAATTCTTCGGGCTGTGGGGCCTGGCGATGAAGGCCGCCAGCATCTTCGGCCCGCTTACGTACGGCCTGGTCACCTGGATCTTCGCCGGCAACCATCGCCTCGCGATCTTCGCGACCGGCGTGTATTTCGTGCTCGGCCTGCTCGTCCTGCGCGGCGTGGACGTCGAGCGCGGCCGCCGCGCCGCGCTCAGCGCGCCACGCTGAGGGTTCTTTGCAGCGTAAGCCAGCGCAGGTGCGCGCTGCGCTCATGCAGGCGCGCGGCGTCGCGGCGCAGGAACGCCGAGTCGCTCATCGCGTAGGCGAGGCGCGCGTCGAGACCCGCCTGCGCGGCGAGCTGCCGCGCGCGCTCGTAGTCGCGCTGCGCGAGCGCCTCCTCGGCGCGCAGCAGGATGCTTTCGGCCAGCCGCAGCTGCCCCGGCGCGAACGCGGCGATGGGTGTCTGGCCCCAGGCCGTCGCCGGGGCAAGCGCGACCAGCGCGGCGAGGATCAGTCGGCGGAGCATTTGCGCGGCGCGATGCCGTTTTCGCGGCTGCGATCCTCGGACAGCGGCGCCACCCAATCGCTGATCGCGTTCCAGCGGCTGCCGTCCCAGCGCATGAAGCGCACCAGGCCCGAGCCGGCGCGCTCGCCGCAGCGGGTGTCGAGCGGCGGCATGAAGCCCGCGGCGCCGAGCGCCTTCAGCCGGCGAGCGTCGAGGTCGAGGTGCTCCAGCGCCCATTGCACCTGCCGGGCGCTCACCGGCCTGCCCTTGCCGAAGCGCCTCTGCGCCACGCGCACCGCCTCGGCGGTCAGGATGCCGAACACCACGCCGCGGTTGTAGTAGAGCGAGCCGATGCCCGAGGCATCCGCCAGCTCGCCGCCGCCCTTGCCGTAGACGTGCTCGCGGATGGCCTCGATCACCGGGTAGGCATCGCCCGCCGCGTGAAAGCCGGCAACGACGAAGTCCTTGGCCGCCTCGCCCGCCGGCGCGACGTCCTCTTCGGCGCCCGAGGACCATACCCCGAGCATGCGGCCGCGCGGATAGCCGACCTTCGCCGCGCTGGTGAGCGCGGCCGAGCTCATCGCGCCCCAGCCCCACACGATCACCCAGTCGGGACGCAGCTCGCGGATCCGCAGCCATTGCGCCTGCTGCTCGCTGCCCGGCGGCGGCACCGGGATGGTGCTCAGGCCGTAGCCGTACTTCTTCGCCAGGCCCGCGAGCGCCGCGATGGGCTCCTTGCCGTACGCCGAGTCGTGATACAGCAGCGCGATCTTGCGGTCGCGCAGCTTCTCGAAGCCGCCCTCCTCCTCGCCCATGTAGCGCACCATGGCGGCGGCCTGGTCCCAGTACGTCGTGATCGCCGGATACACGACGGTGAAGGCGCGCGCATCGTCGGCTTTCTTCGGCCAGGTAAGCTTCACCCCGTTGATGCCGCCGTCGCGGGCGTTCAGCATGTGCAGGTAATCGCGCATGCCCGCCGACATGGCGGGGACGAGCTGCTCTTTGGCATGGGCCGGGGCGAGCACGACGAAGGCTCCCAGCAGCGCAAGCAGAACGCGTCCCATCGCGCCATCCTGCCCGGGCAAGCCTTAAGCCCCGCTTAACCTGAAACGGGGACCGACCCTATTTCACACGCGAGGCATGGTGTTTAGCTCGCGCACGCGCAAGTCGACGCGCTGCGCATCATCGCCGCGTAACAATTCGAGTTGCACCACCGTCCCCGGCGGCGAGTCCAGCACACGGCGGTTGAATTCGCGCACGTTGCGCACCGGCGCACCGTCGTAGCGCAGCAGCACG
>DATACE010000077.1:0-1701 GCA_036259215.1 Burkholderiales bacterium
GGCGCGGGCGCCGCCTGCGGCCGGTGTGGAAGCCGTTGGACCGCCTCGCGCTGAAGCTCTCGCGCCGGCTGCGCCCGGCGGTTCCCAAAACGCGGGCCGAGCCGCTCACCGCGCGGGCGCTGCTGGAGCACCTGCCGGCGCTCACCCGCCATCTGCGCTGCCACGCCGACTACGACGAAGCGTTCCTGATCTGGCTGTTCCGTGAGATGGGCGAGGTGCGAAGCCGCGGCACGCTGGTACGCACGCTGGTGCGCGAGGGCGGCGGCCAGGTCCTCGGCTGGTACGTGTATTACCTGCACCCGGTACTGTCCCAGGTGATGCAGGTGGCGGCGAGGCCGGGCGCCGAAGGCGAGGTGCTCGACCACCTCCTGCATCACGCCTACGTCAATGGTGCAGTGGCCGTGCGCGGCCGCCTCGAGCCGCATCTGCTCGAGGCGCTGTCGCGCCGCAGGTGCGCGTTCGGCTGGTCGGGCGCCGCGCTGGTGCATGCGCGCGACCCGGCGCTGCTCGGCCTGCTCATGTCCAGCGGCTGCTGGCTGGAGCGCCTGGACGGGGAGTCTTGGATGGGCCACCACTTGGAGACGTTTGCTTGAGCCGGCAGGTGTTGGTTTGAGCCCGGCGGCCCGCCTGCAGCTCATCGGCAGCACCGACGAGCTGCGCGAGCGCATCGTGCGCATCTACGCCTCGCTCGCGCCCGGCGGCCGCGCGCCGCGCGAAGGCGAGCGCGGCGAGCTCGACTCGCTTGCCTTCCTCCAATTCATCGTGGCGCTGGAGCAGGAGTTCGCCATCGCCGTCGAAACGCACGAGCTGGACGACAGCAACTTCGCCACCACCGCCAGCACCACCGCGTACGTGCAGCGCAAGCTGAACGAGGCAACGACATGAGAGACCTGATTTTCCCCAACGAGACGACCGAGCCTTTCGACGCTGCGCTGCAGCGCTCGGCGGCGCTCGCCGAACGCCTGGCGCGCGAAGCGGGGCTTGGCCCCGGCGAGCGCCTGGTGCTCGCCCTCGAGAACAGCCGCGCGCACGTCGATCTCGTTCTCGCCGCCTGGCGCCTGGGCGCGCAGCTGATCGCGGTGCCGCCCACGGCTTCCGGCCCGACCTTTGCCGGCATCCTGGAAAGCGGCGCGCCGCGGGTGGTGGCGGTCGAGTCGAAAAACGAGCGCCTCGCGCGCATCGTGGACGACTGGGCGCGCACCATCCAGGGCCTGCAAGGCACCCCCGGAGGCGGCATCGTGCTCGGCCTGGCGGGCGCCGCGCCGCAAGCCTCGCCGACGGTGCGCCCCGACACTCTCGCCGTTTCCTGGCAGGAATGGCTCGCGCACCTGCCACCGGCCGTGTTCTACACCTCGGGCAGCACCTCCACCGCGAAGGGCGTGCCGCTGCACTGGGCGCGCATCCTCGCCAAAGGACGCGCAGTGCTGGGCCACTACGGCGTCACGGCGCAGGACCGGGTCATGCCGATCCTTCCGCTCTCGCACGTCTACGGCCTTTATTGCCTGCTCGGCACCATCGACCTGGGCGCCGACGCCATCCTTTGCAGCGAATCCGGCACCCCGGCGGCGCTCGCCGCAGGGCTCGCCGAGCATGGCGCGAGCGTCGCGGTATGCCCGCCGATCGTCGGCGCGTTCCTCTTCGGGCGCCATGGCTGCGCGCCCGCCATCCGCGAGCCCCTGCGCGTGCTGAGCATGGGCGGCG
>DATACE010000078.1:0-13728 GCA_036259215.1 Burkholderiales bacterium
CGATGTTCTTCAAGCTGATGACCGACCGCCACCTCACCGAGAAGCGCTCCACGCGCGAGATCAAGGACGAGATCGGCCGCGAGCGCCACGTGACCCACGCCAAAGTGCCGTATCCGCACCATGCGCCGCATCCTCGCGACGATTAGCCTGCTGGCGCTGTCCGCCTGCGCCACGCAGCCGGACTACCAGCGTCCTGCGGTCGAGCTGCCCGCGAGCTGGAAGCAGGCGGCGCCGCGCTTCGCCGAGGACGGGCAGTGGTGGCGCATCTACCAGGATGCAGAACTGGAAAAAATCGTGCACCAGGCGCTTGCGGACAATGCCGACCTTGCCATTGCCGCGGCCCGCGTGGACGAGGCACGCGGCATCCTGGGGGAGGCGCGCTCGTTCCGGCTGCCGACGCTGGACGCGCAGGGCTCGGCCAGCCGCCAGCAGATTTCCACGCGCACCGCGGTCGCCCCGCCGGGCATCCCGCGCGAGTACTCGAGCTACCGGGGCACGCTCAACCTGTCGTACGAAGTCGATCTTTTCGGCCGCCTGCGCTCGGGCGTGGACGCGGCGCGCGCCGAGCTCCAAGCGAGCGAGGCGGCGCGCCACGCGGTGCGCCTCGCGCTCGCCGCCGAGGTGGCGAAGTCCTATTTCGCGCTGCGCTCCTTCGAGGAGCAGGCGCTGCTCACGCGCGAGACGCTCAAGCTGAGGGAAGATTCCTTGCGGCTGCAGCGCCGCCGGCGCCAGGCCGGCGTCATCGGCGACTACGAGCTGCGCCAGCTCGAGGCCGAGGCGGCCGCGGCGCGCGCGCAGCTCCCCGGCCTGGAGCAGGCGCGCGAGCGCGAGGAGGCCGCGCTCCTCGTGCTGCTCGGGCGCACGCCGCGCGAGGTTTTCGAAGCGAGCGTGAAAACCAAGCCGATCGGCGACGAGCAGCCGGGCGCGCCCGTTTTGCCCTCGGGCATGCCGTCCGAGCTGCTGCTGCGCCGTCCCGACCTGGTCGAGGCGGAGCGGCGCCTGGCCGCGGCCAATGCGCGCGTGGCGGTGGCGCGCGCCGAGATCTTTCCTTCCATTGCCCTCACCGCGGCGCTCGGCAGCGAAAGCGCCTCGCTGTCGAACCTGTTTTCGGGCGGCTCGGCGCTGTGGACGGTGGCCGCGGTGGTCACGCAGCCGATCTTCTCTGGCGGGCGCACCGAGGCGCGCACCGAAGCGGCGCTGGCGCGCGAGCGCGCGGCACTGGCGCAGTACCAGCAGGCGGTGCGCGTGGCGTTCAGCGAGGTGCGCAGCGCCCTCGTCGCGCAGACCCGCTCGCGCGAGACTTACGAGGCCGAATCCGAGCGCGCCCAGGCGCTGACCGAGACCCTGCGCCTGGCGCGCCTGCGCTACGCCAACGGCATCGCGAGCCAGCTCGAGGTGCTCGACGCCGAGCGCGGGCTGCTGGCCGCACGCATCGCACGCATCGAGGCGCTGCGGGCGCACCGCGCTGCGGTCGCCGATCTTTTCAGGGCGCTGGGCGGTTAGCCGAACACGTAGGCGTCCATCGCCAGCACGCCGCTGTCGATGGCATCGTAGACGCGCTCCGGCTGCGCGTTCTCCCGCGCGGCGCCAAGGGCGACGAACAGCGGCAGGAAATGCTCGTCGGTGGGATGCGCGCGTACCCCGTGGGCCGACCTGGACCGGTAGTCCAGCAGGCTTTCGATGTCGTTGCCGGTGAGCTGGTCGAACACCCATGCCTGGAATTCCTGCGCGTACGGCTCCGGCTTGCCGGCGCCGCGCGCCCAGTCGCGCAAGTTGTGGGTGAGGTGCCCGGAGCCGACCACCAGCACGCCTTCCTCCGCGAGAGGCCGCAGCGCTTTTCCGACCTGCAGGTGATGGCGGGGCCCCAGGGCAGGCTGCACGGAAATCTGCACCACCGGCACGTCGTGCTCCGGATAGGCGTAAAGCAGCGGGGCCCACGCGCCGTGATCCAGACCGCGGCCGCCGTCGATCGCGGCGCCGAGGCCGGCACTCTTTAGCAGCACCTGCGCGCGCTGCGCGATCGCCGGCGCCCCGGGCGCCGGGTAGCGCAGGCGATACAGCGGCTCAGGAAAGTTGTAGAAGTCGTGGATGGTCTCGGGCCTGAGGCTGCCGGTGAGCATCGGCAGGCTGGTTTCCCAATGTGCCGAGGCGATGAGGATGGCGCGCGGGCGCGGCAGGCGGCGGCCGAGCGCCTGCCACGCCTCGCCGGCCGCCCCGGGCTGCAGGGCATGCATCGGCGAGCCATGGGAGATGAAGACGCTCGGCAGCCTCATTACTGCAGTCCCTCCGCTTTCAGGGCTTCCTGGACCTTAGGGCGCTGTCTCACCCGCTCAGCATACTGCGCGAGCGGGGTCGGCAGGCTCACCTTCGTCCATTGCCCCCAGTTGAGCAACGTGAAGAGGTAAGCATCCGCCGCCGTGAAGCGCTCGCCAAGAAGAAACGGCCTGTCCTTCAGCTCCTGCTCGAGAAAGGCCAGGCGCGGCTTTAGCTTCTCCAGGATCGGGGCGTGCTCGCCTTTCGGATTCCACAGGCCGCTCCATACCTTATGGACCTCTGAGTTCAGGTACGCGAGCCATTCGGCCAGCCGGTAGCGCTGGGGAGCGAGCCCGCTCTGCGGCTTTTGGTCGACGAGGTACTGGACGATCGCCGGACCTTCGGTGAGCAGCGTTCCGTCGTCCAGGCGCAAGGCCGGCACATAGCCTTTCGGATTGATGGCGCGATAGTCCTCGCCGGAGGCGGTGATTTTGGTGCCGAGGTCGACTTTTTCCAGCTCGAGGGGGATGCCGGCTTCCCGCGCCACGATATGTGGCGACAGCGAGCACGCGCCGGGGGCGTAGTAGAGCTTCACGCGTAGGCTCCTTGCAGATCGCGGGCCTTGCGCGGGCGGGACAGCGCGTAGCGGCCGTCGCCGAGCAGCGCCTGGACCCCCGAAGCGATGATCAGGAACAGCGGATATTCCCAGCCGCCGTTCGGCGCGCTGAATACCCAGCCGTTGCCGGCGTGCACCCACAAGGCGCCCAGCAGGATCGGCACCAGGGCTAGCGCCACCCAGCGGCTTGCGACACCCGCGACCAGCAGCAGGCCGCCGATGAGCTCGGCCCAGAACGTCAGGTAGGCGAGCGCCCCGGGCAGGCCGAGGGACTCGAAATACTGCGCGGTGCCGGGCAGGGTGAACATGAAGTGCTTGAGGATCAGCGAATGCGCGATGTACATCGCGCCGAGCGAAACGCGCAGCACCGTGGCGGCGTAAGGGGCGGTACGGGAGTCGATCATGATGGTGTCGTTTCCTTTCAAGGGTGAATGAGAGGCGACGAAGTATGAAACTCCCGAACTCAGGGATAAACTTCCATCCAGTTAAAAAACTATCCCTAAATCCGGTGCAATGGATCGATTCCAAGCCATCCGCGTGTTCGCGCAGGTCGCCGAGGCGGGCAGCTTCACCGCGGCCGCGGAGAAGCTGGGACTATCGGCCACCGCGACCTCGCGCCACGTCGCCGACCTGGAAGCGCACCTGCATACCCGCCTGCTGAACCGCACGACCCGCCGCGTGAGCCTTACCGAAAGCGGGCAGGCGTTCTACGAGCGCAGCGTGCAGCTGCTTGCCGACCTGGACGAGGCCGAGCAGGAAGCGCTGCGCGCCGCGGTGGTGCCGCGCGGCACCATCAAGCTCACCAGCTCCATCAATTTCGGCGTGCGCCATGTGGCGCCCGCGATCGCCGACTTCCTGGCGGCGCACGCCGAGATGCGCTTCGATGTCTCGCTCTCCGACCGCGTGGTCGACCTGGTGGAGGAGGGCTTCGACCTTGCGGTCCGCATCGGCGCGCCCGGCTCGGACAACGTGGTGGCGCGCAAGCTCGGCGAGACGCGCCTGGTGCCTTGCGCCTCGCCCGCGTACCTCGCGGCGCATGGCGCGCCGCAGGCGCCGGAAGACCTGGCGCGGCACAATTGCTTCACCTATGAGTACGTCAGCCCACGCAACCTCTGGCGCTTCCGCGACACGGCCGGTGGCGAGCGCTCGGTGCGCGTGAAGGGCCGCCTGCACTCGAACAACGGCGACCTGCTGGCCGAGGCGGCGGCGCGCGGCGCCGGCATCGTGTTCGAGCCGGCGTTCATCGTCGGTCCCGAGGTGCGCGCCGGGCGCCTGGTGCCGCTGCTGCAGGACTTCGAGCCGCAGGCAGTGTCGATCTATGCCGTCTACCCGAGCCGCAAGCACCTTTCTGCCAAGGTGCGGCTGTTCGTCGATTTCCTGGTCGAGCGCTTTTCCCGGGCGCAGGACTGGAGCGCAGCGTGAGGGGCTTGCTCGTCGGTCTAGGGTTCGCCTTGTGCCAAGGCGCGGCCTGGGGCCAGACCCCGCAATGGCTGATCGCCTCGCCGGACGGCCGTGCGGTTGCCGGCGGCGAGTTCGAGATCATCGTGGTGAGCGTGGGCAGCGAGCCGCCGCCCGACGAGCTCGAGTTGCGGCTGAAGGGCTCGGTCGTCGAGCGCATCGTGCCGTTGCGCGCGGTCGCCCCGGCCGCCGAGCGCCGGCGCAGCTACCTCGCCACCATGCCGCCGGAGGTGACCGGCGCGGTGTCGCTCGAGCTCGCCGGCGAGCGCTCCAGCGTGCTCACGCTGATCGTCGCGCCGCAGCCCGACGTCGTGAGCACCTTCGGCGTCGGGCACCGGCGCGGCGAGTTCGAGCCTCCCCTGTCCGAGAACGACCCGATGTACTTCGTGTTCGGCGGCCGCGACGGCTACTCGGCGCGATTCCAGCTTTCCTTCAAGTACCGGCTGTTCGATTTCGGCTCCGGCTTCGGCCGCGAGCAGCCATGGCTGTCCGGCCTTTACTTCGGCTATACGCAGAACTCGCTGTGGGACCTTTCCTCGGACTCGAAGGCCTTCCGCGACACCAGCTACCGGCCATCGCTCTTCTGGAAGTGGGACCGGGCCGACGAGAAGACCTTCATCGACAGCGTGCGCGTCGGCCTGGAGCACGAGTCCAACGGCCGCGACGGCGAGCGCTCGCGTTCCATCAACATCGCCTTCGTACGCCCGGAATGGCGCTGGACGCGGGATAACGGGCACAGCCTGGACTTCACGCCGAAGATCTACAAATACCTGGACCGCGAGGAAAACCCCGACATCCATGAGTACCGCGGCCACGTCGACTGGCGCCTGCGCTACGACGCCCTGGGCGAATGGATCGCCACGGCGGTGCTGCGGCGCGGCACCAGCGGCAAGGGAAGCTTCCTGCTGGACCTGTCCCGGCGCGCGCGCGACATGCGCGTGGGCCCGGTCAGCGGCTACTTCCACCTGCAGTACTTCAATGGCTACGGCGAGGACATCCTGGACTACAACCTGAAGCGCAAGTCGCAGATCCGCGTGGGATTCGCGATCGTGCCGTAGGAATTCCTAGGTGTCTTCGGTGCGCGGCGGGCGCCAGGTGTAGGGCACCGGTCCCGGGGCGCGCAGCACACGCAGCATGCGCAGCGCGCCTTCCTTGCGCCCTTCGCCGCTGCGGTAATACCCGGGCACCAGCACGGTCTCGTAGAAGCCCATGGCCCGGTAGAAGCGCCGCGCCGCCTCGTTGACCGAGCGCAGCTCCAGGTGAATGCTCGCCATGCCGGCGACGCGCGCCGACTCCAGCAGCCAGTCGAGCAGCCGCTGGCCGATGCCCAGCCGCCGGTGGGAGGGCCGCACGGCGAGCAGCACCAGGTGCGCGCGCTCGTCGCCCAGCTCCATGATGGCAAAGCCGGTGATGGCCCCGCGCAGCGCGCCGCTCTTGCCGCCCTCGCAAGCCACCACCGCGAGGGTGTCGCGGTCGCGGATGGCGCGCAGCACGCGCGCCGCATCGTATTTCCAGCCCAGCCCCGCCTCGATGAAGTCTCGCGACATGAGCGCGATGGGCTGCGCATCTCGCGGCTCGGCGAGGCGGACGGTGATGGCGCGCGGCGTCATGTGAGAGATTGTGCCATGGCCGCGCCGAGGCGCGCGAGTGGCGGCATGACCTGAAGAGACTAGGGTATCCTGCGCGGAAACGACGAACGCTGCTCGGGGAGGCAGTCCGTGGACCTGCTAGACCGCACCACCATACAGGAAACCGCCGCCGACCTGGCCGAGGACATCAAGATGCGCTCGGCCGGCGGGGCGGCCGCCAAGCTCGCCCACTTCGGCGGGGTGGAGATCGCGGCCGCGCTGCTGCGCCTTTCGCCCGGCTTCGCGCAGGACGTGCTCGCCGCGCTGCCCGACGACGCGCGCGAGCGCACCATCGGCGCCGCGCCCGAACCGATCGCCCGCCAGTGGCAGCGCAATGCGCTCTACGACGAGGACGCGGTCGGGCGCATGATGGAGCCGGTGGTCGGCGCCTTCCCGCCGGATGCCACGGTCGGCGAAGCCATCGAGGCTTTGGGCGAGGCGGTGCGCGCCGGCAGCGCGCTGATCACGTATATCTGGGTAGTCGATGCCGAAGAGCGCCTAGCCGGCATCGTCACGATGCGCGACCTGCTGTTCAACGACCGCAGCCGCACCCTGGGCGAGGTGATGCTGAAGAACCCGTTCACGCTGCACGCCTCGACCACGCTGAAGGAGGCGATGAAGCAGGTGCTGGACCGTCATTACCCGGTCTACCCGGTCACCGACGCCGAGCGGCGGCTGATCGGCCTGGTGCGCGGCCAGGCGATGTTCGAGGCGCAGGCGATCGAAATCACGCTGCAGGCCGGCAGCATGGTGGGCGTGAACGAAGAGGAGCGCCTGGCCACGCCTTGGAAGCAGAGCCTGAAGATGCGCCACCCCTGGCTGCAGCTCAACCTCCTCACCGCCTTCCTCGCCGCGGCGGTGGTCGGCATATTCCAGGACACCATCGACCGGCTGGTCATCCTGGCGCTGTTCCTGCCGGTGCTCGCCGGCCAATCGGGCAATACCGGCTGCCAGGCGCTCGCCGTCACGCTGCGCGGCATGACGCTCGGCGAGCTGAAGCCCGGCACCGAGAAGCCGCTGATCAAGAAGGAGGCGCTGCTCGGCGCCCTCAATGGCGTGGGCGTGGGACTCGCCGCGGCCATCGGCATGTACGTGGTGGCGAGCGGCCAGGCGAACGAGCACCCCATCCTGCTGTCGTTCGTGGTGCTGCTCGCGATGGTGGGCTCGTGCGTGGCAAGCGGCATCTCGGGCGCTCTGGTGCCGCTTACGCTGAAGCGCTTCGGTTTCGACCCGGCGACCGCCTCGAGCATCTTCCTCACCACCGCGACCGACGTGGTGAGCATGGGCATGCTGCTCGGGCTCGCGACGATCCTCGTCTGGTAATCAGTCCTCGTAGATCATCTTGCGCGTCATCCCGCCGTCGGCGATGAAGTTCTGCCCGGTGACGAAGCCGGCGCCCTGCGAAAGCAGGTAGGCGCACAGCGCTGCAATGTCGGCGTCGCGCCCGGCGCGGCCGACCGGGTGCTGCGCATGGTCCTTCGGGCGCAGCCGCCGGTGCGCGATCCATCCGGGGCTGATGCAGTTCACGCGCACCTGCGGGCTCAGGCTCATCGCCAGCGCGTGCGTGAGCGCCACCACGCCGCCCTTGCTTGCGGCGTAAGCCTCGCTGTCGGGCTCCGACTGCAGGGCGCGTGTCGACGAGATGTTCACCACCGCGCCGCGCGTCCGGCGCAGGTGCGGCACGCAATGCTTGGTCATCAGGAAAACGCCGGTGAGATTGGTGCCGATGCGCCGGTTCCATTCCGCCAGGGCGAGCTTGTCCACCGGCCCGCTGTGCGGATCGGCGATGCCGGCGTTGTTGACCAGCGCGTCCAGCCGGCCGAGCTTGCGCAGTACCGCGCGCACGCAGGCCCGCACCGAGGGCTCGCTGGAAACGTCGGTGCGCACGAACAGGGATCCGTTTTTCGGCTTCTTGAGGTCGGCCACCGCGACCGCGTAGCCGCGCTGCGCGAGGATCTGCGCAATGGCGGCGCCGATGCCCTGGGCCGCGCCGGTGACCAAAGCCGTCTTTTGAGCCACGCGCAAAGACTAGAGATCCTTCGATCCAGGCGCAATCGGCCGGTAGAATTGTTCCCAATGTCAGGCAACAGCTTCGGCACGCTTTTTTGCGTGACCTCTTTCGGGGAATCCCACGGTCCGGCCTACGGCGGCGTGGTGGACGGCTGTCCGCCCGGCCTCGAATTGTCCAGCGGCGATCTGCAGAAGGAGCTCGATCGGCGCAAGCCGGGGACGTCGCGCCATGTCACGCAACGGCGCGAGTCGGACACGGTGGAAATACTGTCGGGCGTCTACCAGGGCCTCACGACCGGCACCGCCATCGGCTTTCTCGTGCGCAACGAAGACGCGCGCTCGAAGGACTACGCCGCGATCTCGGAGAAGTTCCGCCCCGGGCACGCCGACTACAGCTACCTGCAAAAGTACGGTGTGCGCGACCCGCGCGGGGGCGGGCGCGCCTCGGCGCGCGAAACCGTGGTGCGCGTGGGCGCCGGCGCCATCGCGAAGAAGTGGCTGAAGGAGCGCTACGGTGTCGTGGTGCGAGGCTACCTCGCGCAGCTGGGACCACAGAACATAGGTTTTGAAAGCTGGGACGAAGTGGATCGCAACCCGTTTTTCGCCCCTAACGCGCAGGTCATCGAAAAGCTCGAAGCGTTCATGGACGCCCTGCGCGAAAGCGGCGACTCCTGCGGCGCGCGCGTCAATGTGGTTGCGCAGGGCGTGCCGGCAGGCTGGGGCGAGCCGGTCTACGGGCGGCTGGACGCCGACATCGCCGCGGCGATGATGTCGATCAACGCGGTGAAGGGCGTGGAAATCGGCGCCGGCTTCGCCGCCATCGCGCAGAAGGGCAGCGAGCACGGCGACGAGATGGCGCCGCACGGGTTCCTGTCCAACAACAACGGCGGGGTGCTCGGGGGCATCTCTACCGGCCAGGCCGTCACGGTATCGATCGCGCTTAAGCCCACCTCGAGCATCCGCCTGCCGCGCCGGACCATCGACACGCGGGGCCGGGCGACCACCGTCGAGACCACCGGGCGGCACGACCCGTGCGTGGGCATCCGCGCCACGCCCATCGCGGAGGCCATGCTCGCCTGCGTGCTGATGGATCACGCGCTGCGCCATCGTGCGCAATGCGCTGACGTCGCAGCACCCGTGAAGCTAGAAAAAGCCAAGAAAATCAATTAGAGTATGGCTACAAAACCCCCAAGAGAGAAGAACATGAGCAACAAGGGCCAGTTGCTACAAGACCCATTTCTTAACACGCTGCGCAAGGAGCACGTCCCGGTGTCGATCTATCTGGTCAACGGCATCAAGCTGCAGGGCCAGATCGAGTCGTTCGACCAGTACGTCGTGCTGCTGCGCAACTCCGTCACCCAGATGGTCTACAAGCACGCCATCTCCACCGTGGTGCCGTCGCGCCCCATCAGCCTGGGAGCGGACAAGGAAGCCGAGTAGGTTGCAGGACATTCCCCTCCCGGCCGCCGACCCCCAGGCGGCCATCATCGTCTGTCTGAATTTCGGCGAAGACGCCTTCGAGGAGAGCGTCGAGGAGGTGGTGCGCCTGGTGCAAAGCGCCGGCGTGCGGCGCCACCGCGTCATCAGGGGCCGGCGCAGCCGCCCCGACCCCAAGTTCTACGCCGGCAGCGGCAAGATCGGCGAGATCCTGCGCGCGGCGCAGGAGCTGAACGCGGCGTTCGTCATCTTCAACCACGCGCTGTCGCCTGCCCAGGAGCGCAACATCGAGCGCGAGCTGCAGCGCCGGGTGATGGACCGCACCGGGCTCATCCTGGAGATCTTCGCGCAGCGCGCGCAGACCAGCGAAGGCAAGCTGCAGGTGGAGCTCGCGCAGCTCGAGCACCTGTCGACCCGCCTGGTGCGCGGCTGGAGCCACTTGGAGCGCCAGCGCGGCGGCCTGGGCAAGACCGGCGGCCCGGGTGAAAAGCAGATCGAGCTCGACCGGCGCTACATCGGCCAGCGCGTCAAGGTGCTGCGCGGCAAGCTGGACGGCCTGAAGAAGCAGCGCATCGTCCAGCGGCGGGCGCGCGCGAGGCGCGAGGTGCTGTCGGTTTCGATCGTGGGCTACACCAACGCCGGCAAGTCCACGCTGTTCAACGCCCTCGCCCATGCCAGGGCCTACGAGGCCGACCAGCTGTTCGCCACCCTCGACACCACCACGCGGCGCATCTGGCTTCCCGAGGTCGGCGACGTGGTGCTGTCCGACACGGTGGGCTTCATTCGCGACCTGCCGCACGGCCTGGTGGCGGCCTTTCGCGCCACGCTGGAGGAGACGGTGCACGCCGACTTGCTGCTGCACGTCGTCGACGCCGCTTCGCCGTCGCGCGAGCAGCAGGCCGCCGACGTCGACAAGGTGCTCGCCGAGATCCCGGCGGGCGCGGCGCCCCGGCTGCTCGCCTGGAACAAGATCGACGCCGCGAACCTCGAGCCCGGCGTCGAACGCGACCAATATGGTAGGATTTGCCGCGTCTTCGTGAGCGCGCGCACCGGAGCCGGACTGGACGGATTGCGCGCTGCCATCGCCGAGTTCGCCCGCGACAGGGCGGCGACGCGCGGCGCGGCCGCTCCCGAGGCGCACCCACTGCAACCTCACTAGAACGTTCCGTCCATGTCATTGAACGACCCCAATTGGGGACGCGGCGGTTCCCGCGGCCCGCAGGGCGGCGGCAACCAGGGTCCGCCCGACCTGGACGAGCTGTGGCGCAATTTCAACCGCAAGCTCTCGGAGCTGTTCGGCAAGCGCCGCCGCGGCGGCGGCGACGAGCCGCCCTCGCCACCCTCGAGCTGGCAGATCGGCGGCGGCGCGGGCGTGCTCATCGCGCTGGTGCTGGCGGTGTGGCTGGCGAGCGGCTTCTATATCGTGAACGAGGGCACGCGCGGCGTGGTGCTGACCTTCGGCCGCTTTTCGGAGGAAACCACCGCCGGCCTGCGCTGGCGCCTGCCCTGGCCGATCCAGTCGCACGAAATCGTCAACCTCGCCCAGGTGCGCACGCTGGAGGTGGGCTATCGCAACAACGTGCGCACCAAGGTGCTCAGGGAATCTCTGATGCTGACCGACGACGAGAACATCGTCGACCTGCAGTTCGCCGTGCAGTACCTGGTGAACGACGCGCGCAATTTCGTCTTCAACGTGCGCCGGCCCGACGAGTCTGCGATGCAGATCGCCGAGACCGCGATGCGCGAGGTGATCGGCAAGAGCAAGATGGACTCCATCCTGTACGAGACCCAGGTCGACATCGCCAACCGCGCGCGCGACCTGATGCAGGCCATCCACGAGCGCTACGGCACCGGCATCACCGTGAGTACCGTCACCATCCAGAACGCCCAGCCGCCCGAGCAGGTGCAGGCGGCGTTCGACGACGCGGTCAAGGCGGGCCAGGACCGCGAGCGGCAGAGGAACGAAGGCCAGGCCTACGCCAACGACGTGATCCCGCGGGCGCGCGGCACCGCCTCGCGCCTGCAGCAGGAGGCCGACGGCTACCGCCAGCGCGTCATCGCCACCGCCGAGGGCGACGCCTCGCGCTTCCGCCAGGTGCTTACCGAGTACGCCAAGGCGCCGGCCGTCACGCGCGAGCGCATCTACATCGAGACCATGCAGCAGGTGCTCGCCTCGACCAGCAAGATCATGATGGACTACCGGGGCAGCGGAAACCTGCTCTACCTGCCGCTCGACCGCCTCATGCAGAGCGCGGGCGCGCAGCCCGAGGGCGGCGCCGCGCCGCGTCCGGCGCCGGCGGAGCCGCCCGCCGAGGCCGGGCCGCGCTCGCGGGAGACGCGGCGCAATCGCGAGCGGGCCGACCGCTGATGCGCGCCTTCGGACCTGTCATTGCCGTCATCGTCGTGGTGGTGCTGCTCGCCTCCAGCGCGCTTTTCACCGTCGACCAGCGCCAGCACGCGATCGTGTTCCAGCTGGGCGAGGTGCGCGAGGTCGTCACCCAGCCGGGGCTGCACTTCAAGTGGCCGCTGCTCCAGAACGTGCGCCACTTCGACATGCGCATCCTCACCTACGACGATCCCGAGCCGCTGCGCTTCCTCACCCAGGGCAACCGCCCGGTGCTCGTCGACTCCTTCGTGAAATGGCGCATCGCCGACGTGCGCCAGTACTACGTGAGCGTGATGGGCGACGAGTTCCGCGCCGCCACGCGCATCCGCCAGACGGTGTCGGGCACGCTGCGCGAGGAGTTCGGCACGCGCACGCTGCACGACGTGGTCTCGGGCGAGCGCGACAACATCATGAACCAGGTGCGCGACAAGGTGGACCAGGACCTCAAGAGAATCGGCGTCGCGATCATCGACGTGAGGCTGAAGCGCGTGGACCTGCCGCAGGACGTCTCGGAGTCGGTCTACCGCCGCATGGAAGCGGAGCGAAAGAGGATCGCGAACGAGCTGCGCTCCACCGGCGCGGCGGAGGCCGAGCGGATCCGCGCCGACGCCGATCGGCAGCGCGAGGTGCTCCTTGCCGAGGCCTACCGCGATGCGCAGCAAGTGCGCGGCGAGGGCGACGCCAAGGCCGCGGCGATCTACGCGGCGGCATTCAACCAGAATCCCGAGTTCTTCTCGTTCTACCGCAGCATGGAGGCGTACCGGAACACCTTCCGCGGGCGCAACGACATCATGCTGCTCGAGCCGAACTCGGACTTCCTGCGCTACTTCCGCGACTCGGTGGGCAAGCCCCCGGCGCAGCGAAAATGACGCATGGGCACCACGTTCCTTCTCGCGCTCGCCCTGATGCTGATTCTGGAGGGGGTGCTCCCCTTCCTCGCGCCTAACCTCTGGCGCGACACGTTTCGCCGCATCACGCAGATGTCCGACGGGCAGATCCGCTTCGTCGGCCTCTCGTCGATGATCGTCGGACTGCTCCTGCTGCTGTGGGCGCGCGCATGAAAAAGGGGTCAGAGCAATTTTCCGGTAACACTTCTCGCGCCGCTCCCTATTCGCACCCCCGGGGGCGTGCCGCGTGAAGTGGCTGCTGCCCGAGTACATCGAGGACATCCTCCCGGCCGAGGCCATGCGGATGGAGAAGCTGCGCCGCGCGATCCTCGACCTCTTCTTCGAGGCGGGCTACGAGCTCGTCATGCCGCCGCTTCTCGAGTACACCGATTCGCTGCTCACCGGCACGGGGCACGACCTCGAGCTTCGCACCTTCAAGGTGGTCGACCAGCTCTCGGGCCGCATGATGGGGCTGCGCGCCGACATCACGCCGCAGGTGGCGCGCATCGATGCGCACCTTCTCAACCGCGAAGGCGTGACGCGGCTTTGCTACTGCGGGAGCGTCCTCCATACCCGGCCCGCAGGGCCGTCGGCGACGCGCGAGCCGATCCAGATCGGCGCGGAGCTCTACGGCGAGGCGGCGGTCGAGGCCGACGTGGAGATCCTCCGGCTCCTCTGCCGCGCGCTCGAGCTCGCGCAGGTGAGGAATCCGCGCATCGACATCGGCCACGTGGCGGTGTTCCGCTCGCTCGCCGCGGAACTCGAGCGCGACCTGGAAGCGGAGCTCTTCTCGGCGCTGCAGAGGAAAGACGTGCCCCGGCTGAAGGAGCTCACGCGCGGGCTGGGCGCAGCCACGCGCGAGGCGCTGCTCCTCCTTCCCGAGCTCTACGGCGGCGTCGAGGTGCTCGACACCGCGGAGAGGAAGCTGCCGAAGATGCCGCAGCTCGCCGCTGCGCTCGCCACGTTGCGCACGCTCGCGGCCGCGTGCAGCGTGCCGGTGAGCTTGGACCTCGCGGAGCTGCGCGGCTACCACTAGCATTCCGGCGTGGTGTT
>DATACE010000079.1:0-2491 GCA_036259215.1 Burkholderiales bacterium
CGACGGCGTCAACGAGAACATCCTCGTGGAGCTGCAAGGGCGCAAAGTGCTGGTGCGCCCGGAAAGAAACGGCTACGTCTACGTGCTCGACCGCGCCACCGGCGAAGTGCTCTCGGCCACGCCGTTCGTGCCCATCACCACCTCCACCGGCGTCGACCTGAAAAGCGGCCGGCTGCAATACAACCCGGCAAAAACGCCGAGCGCCGGGCGCGTGGTGCGCGACATCTGCCCGGCCTCGCCCGGCGCCAAGGACTGGCAGCCCTCCGCCTGGTCGCCGCGCACGCGGCTCGTGTACATGCCGCACCAGAACCTGTGCCAGGACGCGGTCACCTACGAGACCAGCTATATCTCGGGCACGCCGTACCTGGGCGCCGACACCAAGATGACCGCCGGCCCGGGCGGGCACCGCGGCGAGCTCACCGCGTGGGATCCGGCGGCGGCGAAGAAAGCCTGGTCGGTGCAGGAGCGCTTTCCGGTATGGAGCGGCGCGCTCGCCACCGCGGGCGACGTGGTGTTCTACGGCACCATGGAAGGGCGCTTCAAGGCGCTCGACGCGAAAAGCGGCGCGTTGCTGTGGCAATTCCAGACCGACTCCGGAATCATCGGCCAGCCGGTCAGCTTCCGCGGCGCGGGCGGCAAGCAGTACGTCGCGGTGCTCTCCGGCGTGGGCGGCTGGGCCGGCGCAGTGGTCGCCGCCGACCTCGACGTGCGCGACGGCACCGCGGCGCTGGGCTTCGCCAACGCGATGAAGGACCTGCCCAAGCACACGGTGAAGGGCGGCAAGCTCTATGTGTTTGCGCTTCCTTAGCCTGCTGCTTTTCCTTTCGTGCGCCCAGGCGGGCGAGCTGCGCGTCTGCGCCGATCCGGACAACCTGCCCTACTCGAGGAGCGACGGCGCCGGCTTCGAAAACCGCATCGCCGCGCTGGCGGCCGAGGAGCTCCAGGCGACGCTCGCCTACGCCTGGCACCCGCAGCAGCGCGCCTTCGTGCGCAAGACGGTGGGCGCCAAGCTGTGCGACGTGTGGATCGGCGTGCCGGCGGACTTCGAGCGCCTGCTCACCACCAAGCCCTACTACCGCTCGAGCTACGTGTTCCTGTTCCGCAACGAGCGGCCGCTGCAATCCTTCGACGCCCCCGATCTCAGGCAGCTGCGCATCGGCGTGCAGCTGCCGGGCGACGACCTCGCCGCCACGCCGCCCGGCCACGCGCTGGTGCTGCGCGGCGCCATCGCCAACGTGGTCGGCTTCCCGGTGCACGGCGCGCAGCCGTCGGCCGAGCGCATCGCGCACGCCATCGCGCGCGGCGAGCTCGACGCCGCGGTGGTGTGGGGTCCGCAGGCCGGCTTCTATGCGCGCGAGAAAAACCTTGCCATCCGCGAAGCCAAGCCTCCCGCCGATCTTTCGGCGATGCCGTTCGCGTTTTCGATCGCCATGGGCGTACGCCGCGGCGAGGCAAAGCTGCGCGATGCGCTGGACGCGGCGATCGAGCGCCGCCGGACCGACATCGAGGCGATCCTCGACGCGTACGCGGTCCCCAGGCTGTGAAAAAACGTGGTCTGTCCCTGATTCTGGTGTTGCTTGCGGCGACGGCATGCGAGCGCGAGCAGCGGCAGTTCCAGGTGCCGCCGCCGCAGGCCTCGAAGCCGGAGGTGGAGCGCACGCGCCACGAGGAGAACGCGTACTCGGTGTCGCAGGGCAAGCTCCTGTACCAGTGGTTCAACTGCATCGGCTGCCATGCGCAGGGCGGCGGCGGGATGGGGCCGGCGCACATGGACGCGAAGTGGCGCTACGGCAGCGACCCGAAGTCGATCTACGCCACCATCATGGAAGGCCGCCCCAACGGCATGCCGGGATTCCGCGGGCGCATTTCCGAGGACCAGGCCTGGCAGCTGGTGGCCTACGTGCGCTCGATGAGCGCGCTCATCAGCAAGGACGTGCGCCCGGGGCGCAGCGACAGCCTGTCCAGCCCTGAGCCTGAAGTGATGCGCGACAAGCCTTGAACCCCCACATCCTGGAAACGGCGGGGCCGCACGCCGCGCGCATCGAATCCCTGTGGTGGGTGTTCCAGCTCGTGTGCGGCGCGGTGTTCGTCGCCGTGCTCGCCGCCTTCCTGCTCGCGCTGTGGCGCGGCCACCGCGGCGTGCGCGCCCTTTTCCGACGCGCCGCCGCGCCGGCCGCGCCACAGCGCGAGCAGAAAGGCGGCGAGCACCGCAACGAACACCGCCCCGCAGACGAGCTGAAACACCCACCACAGCGCTTCGATGCGCGCGGCATGCGGCCCCGCGGTTTCCAGCATGTGCTGGTTCAAGGCTTGTCCCGCATGACTTCGGGCTCGGGCACAGACAGGCTATCGCTGCGCCCGGGCCGCACATCTTTCGCCACGAGCCCGCTCATCGAGCGCACGTATGCGACGAGCTGCCACGCCTGGTCCTCGGAGATGCGCGCGCGGAAGGCCGGCATGCCGTTCGGCCGCCCGTCCATGATGCTCGCGT
>DATACE010000080.1:0-9076 GCA_036259215.1 Burkholderiales bacterium
GATCCGCCTGCAGGTACCGGAACAGCTCGATCAGCGCCTGCCGGTACACGTCGCGCTTGAAATCGATCACGGTTTCGAGCGGCACCCAGTAGTCGTGCCAGCGCCAAGCGTCGAACTCAGGGTGGCCGCTTGCGCGCAGCCGCACGTCGCAGTCGCGCCCCGTCATGCGCAGCAGGTACCAGATCTGCTTCTGGCCGCGGTAGGCGCAGCCGCTTTCGCGCGAGCGGCGCATCCAGCGCTCGGGCACCTCGTAGCGCAGCCATTCGCGCGTGCGCCCGAGAATGCGCACATGAGACGGCCGCAGCCCGATCTCCTCCTCGAGCTCGCGGTACATGGCCTGCAGCGGCGTCTCGCCGTGCTGGATGCCGCCCTGCGGGAACTGCCAGGCGTGCTGGTTCACCCGCTTGCCCCAGAAGACCTCGTTCCTGGGGTTGGCAAGGATGATGCCGACGTTGGGACGGAAGCCTTCCTTGTCGAGCACCGGGCACGCGCCTTAAGTTAGAATCCGGAACGATTTTTCCACAGCCCACCGCGAATGACAATGCCGGTGGAGCCCAATGAAAACCTCCAAGTTTTTCATCGCCACGCTCAAGGAAGTCCCGGCCGAAGCGGAGATCGTGAGCCATCGCCTGATGCTGCGGGCGAGCCTGATCCGGCGGCTGGCGGCCGGCATCTATACCTGGCTGCCGCTCGGGCTGCGGGTGCTGCGCAAGGTCGAGGCCGTCGTGCGCGAGGAAATGAACCGCGCCGGCGCCCTGGAGCTCGCCATGCCGGTGGTGCAGCCGGGGGAGCTGTGGCAGGAATCGGGCCGCTGGCAGGCTTACGGGCCGGAATTGCTGCGCTTCAAGGACCGCCACGAGCGCGACTTCGTGCTGCAGCCGACCTCCGAGGAAGTCGTGACCGAGCTAGCGCGCGGCGAGCTGAAAAGCTACCGCCGCCTGCCGGTGCATCTCTACCAGATCCAGACCAAGTTCCGCGACGAGCGCCGGCCGCGCTTCGGCATCATGCGCGGCAGGGAATTCGTCATGAAGGACGGCTACTCCTTCCACGCCGACTACGCGGACCTCGAGCGCGAATATCGCTGCATGCACGACACCTACACGCGGATCTTTACGCGCCTGGGGCTTGAGTTCCGCGCCGTGGCCGCCGACACCGGCGCCATCGGCGGCACCGGGTCGCACGAGTTTCACGTGCTCGCCGCTTCCGGCGAGGATGCCATCGCCTTCTGCCCGCAATCGGACTATGCGGCGAACGTCGAGCTCGCGGAAGCCGTGGAGACGGGAAACAGGCTTTCGCCACGGGAAGAAATGAAGCGGATTCCCACCCCGGGCAAAACAAAATGCGAGGACGTCGCCGAGCTGCTCAAGATCGAGCTGAAAAGGACCGTGAAGGCAGTAGCGGTGATGCGCGATGGCGCGTTTCACCTGCTGCTCATTCGCGGCGACCACGACTTGAACGAGATCAAGGCGCAGAAGGCCATCGGGGCGTTTCGCTTCGCCACTGAGGCCGAAATCCAGCAGGCGCTGAAGTGCAAGGCCGGCTACATCGGCCCGGTCGGCGCGCCGGTAGACATCGTCGCCGACCGCGCGGTGGCGGCGATGAGCGACTTCGTCTGCGGCGCCAACGAGGAAGGCTTTCACCTCGCCGGCGTGAATTTCGGCAGGGACCTGCAGGAGCCGCGCGTAGAGGATATCCGCAACGTGGTGGCCGGCGATCCGAGCCCGGACGGCAAAGGAAGCCTGCAGGTGGTGCGCGGCATCGAGGTGGGGCACATCTTCCAGCTGCGCACGAAGTACTCGAAGGCGCTGGGTGCGCTGTTCCTGGACGAGAAGGGCGAGTCCCGACCCATGGAGATGGGCTGCTACGGCATAGGCGTGACGCGGGTGGTGGCCGCGGCGATCGAGCAGAACCACGATGCGCGCGGCATTGCCTTTCCCGCGCCGATGGCGCCGTTCGCCGCCTGCCTTGTGCCGATCGGCTATCACAAGAGCCCGGCGGTGCGTGAGGCTGCCGAGCGCCTGCATCAGGAGCTCGCCGCGGCGGGCGTCGATGTGCTGATGGACGACCGCGACGAGCGCCCCGGGGTGCTGTTTGCCGACATGGACCTCATCGGCATCCCGCACCGCGTGGTGCTCTCCGAGCGCGGCCTCGCTGCGGGCACCGCCGAATACAAGGGGCGGCGCGACGACAAGCCGCGCGATGTCGCGCTCGCCGACCTGGCCGCCTTCCTGAAGGAGGCATGAGGCTCGCGGCGCTGGTCCTGCTGCTGCTTCCGCTGCAGGCGCTCGCCGGGGCGCAGGAGCGTGAGCAGCTCACGCAGGCGGTGCGCCATCGCCTGGCCGCCGCGGTGAGCGACCGCCCGGCGCCGCGCCTGGCGTTCAAGCGCAGCGAGGACGGCGAGCGCTGGCTCTCCGCCATGTCCGAGCGGCTGGCACGGCGCATCCCCGACCGCAGGCAGCGGCTGGAGCTGCTGCGCACCATCCACTTCGAGGCGCTGCGCGCCGGCCTCGACCCGCAGCTGGTGCTCGGCGTGATCGAGGTGGAAAGCGGCTTTCGCAAGTACGCGGTGTCGCGCTCCGGCGCCCGCGGCTACATGCAGGTGATGCCCTTCTGGACCGCCGAAGCCGGCCGGCCGCGCGACAACCTGTTCCACCTGCGGACCAACCTGATCTACGGCTGCTGGATCCTGCGCCACTATCTCGACCGGGAACAGGGCGATTATTTTCGCGCGCTCGGGCGCTACAACGGCAGCCTGGGCAAGGCGGCCTATCCCGGCACGGTGCTCTCGGCGTGGAAAGGACGCTGGAAGTATGATGGCCCCACGGCATGATCAGCGGCCTTCTCGAGCGTAATCCGCGCATCGCCCACTGGCTCTACGGATTCAAGCCGCCGGAGCGCGGCACCGTGGTGCTGGTGCACCGCCGCGTCTACATCGTTCCCACCCGCATGGGTTGGCTGTTCGGCGCCGCGGTCGGCTTGCTCCTGCTCGGCTCCGTCAATTACGCCCTCGGCCTGGGATTCGTGCTGACGTTCATGCTCGCCGGCCTGGGCCTTGCGGCCATGGCGCACACGGCGCGCAACCTCGCGCACCTGGGGCTGAGCGCCGGGCGCGCCGAGCCGGTATTCGCCGGTGAGCCCGCCCAATTTCGCATTCACCTTGAAAGCCGCGCCGGCCAGGACCGGCCCGCGATCCTCACGCGCCACCTGGGCTCCGGCGCGCAGCTGGTCGTGGACATTCCCGCGCACGGCATGGCCGAGGTCGTGCTCGAGGCGCCCGCCCAGCGCCGTGGCTGGCTGCCGATCGGGCGGCTGATGCTCGAGACGCGCTACCCCCTGGGGCTATTCCGCGCCTGGAGCTACGCCGAGCTCGACGCGCGCTGCCTGGTCTACCCCAGACCGGAGCGCTCGCCCCTGCCGGCGGCCGCGGCGCATGAGGCGGCGGGCGGCGAGCGCGCAACCGCCACCGGCAGCGAGGACTTCTCCGGATTGCGCACGTATCAGCTGTCCGACTCGCCGCGCCACGTAGCGTGGAAAGCCGTGGCGCGCGCCGACGACATGCTGACCAAGCAGTTCAGCGGCGAGGCGGCCGCCCAGCTGTGGCTCGACTGGCAGCGCCTGCCCGCGGCGCTCGGCACGGAACAGCGCCTGTCGCGCCTTGCCGGCTGGGTGCTGGCGGCCGAGCGCAGCGGCGCGCGTTACGGCTTGCGCCTCCCCGGGGCGGAAATTGCGCCCGCGCGCGGCGACTCGCACGCCGCCGCCTGCCTCCAGGCGCTCGCGCTGTATCGCGCGTCGTGACGCCGGCGCCGCACCCGCTCGCCCCGGAGATGCGTATCGCCTCGCCGCGCGACCTCGCCTGGCTCATCGGCTCGCTCGCGCTTGCCATCCTGCCGCACGCGCTGCGCGCGCCGTGGTGGCTCACCCTGCTTACGCTGTGCCTGTTCGCCTGGCGGTTCTACCTGTCGCTCGACCGCGCGCCGCTGCCGTCACGCTGGCTCGTGCTCGCGGTCGCGGCGGTGGCGATGCTGGGCGTATGGGTCGAGTACCGCCACCTGATCGGCCGGCAGCAGGGCATCCTGCTGCTCGTGCTGTTCGCCGGCCTGAAGCTGCTCGAGACGCGCAGCCACCGCGACGCCACCGCCGCCGCGTTCCTGGGCTATTTCCTGATCGTCACCAATTTTCTCTACACACAATCGATCGCCACCGCGCTGCTCATGTGCGCGGCGCTGTTCGCGCTCACCACGACGCTGGTGGGATTCAGCGCGCCCAATCGCGCGCCGCGCGCCGACTTGCGCGCCGCTGCGGTGCTGCTGGGCCACGCCGCGCCCATCGCACTTGTGCTGTTCCTGCTCTTTCCGCGCGTGAACACGCCGCTGTGGGGCTTGCCTCAGGACGCGTACACCGGCATGACCGGGCTGTCCGAAACCATGAGCCCGGGGAACCTGTCCAACCTGGCGCTGTCCGACGCCATCGCCTTCCGCGCCGAGTTCACCGGCGATCTGCCGCCGCAGGCATCGCGCTACTGGCGCGGTCCGGTGATGTGGGACTTCGACGGCCGCACCTGGAGTCTGGGAGACTACGTGCCGGCGCGCTTCGAACCGCCAAGCGAGGGCCGCGCCACTTACCGCTACGACATCGTGCTCGAACCTCACAACCGCAACTGGCTGTTCGCCCTGGAAAGCGTGGCAAGCGTGCCGCCGCGCGCCCGCTACAGCGGCGACGGGCAGATCCTGGCGCGCTTCCCGGTGCGCGCCCGCATACGCTATGGCGTGACCTCGGTCGTCGCGCCCGAGCCGCGTGCCGATGAGGCGCCCTATCTGCTGCGCCGCGCGCTGCGGCTGCCCGAGGGCTTCAATCCCAAAGCGAGCACGCTTGCCGCGCAATGGCGCGCCAACGCCCGCGATGATGGCGAGGTGCTGTCGCGCGCCATCGCGTTCTTCAGGCAAGGCCGCTTCGTCTACACGCTTGAGCCGCCGCTGCTGGGCAGCGACTCGGTGGATGAGTTCCTGTTCACCGCCAAGGCCGGCTTCTGCGAGCACTTCGCTTCGGCGTTCGTGTTCCTGATGCGCGCAGCCGGCATCCCGGCGCGCGTGGTCACCGGCTACCAGGGCGGCGAGGTCAACCCGTTCGACCGCATCCTGACGGTGCGGCAGTCCGACGCGCACGCCTGGGCCGAAGTGTTCCTGCCGGGTCAGGGGTGGCTGCGCGTCGACCCCACCGCCGCCGCGGCCCCGGGGCGCCTGGAGTCCGGGCTGGCGCGCGCCGTCGCGCAGGGCGAGCAGGCGCTGATGCGGCGGCCGGGCCTCGAGTGGCTGCAGGACCTGCGCAACCAATGGGAGGCCGCGGCGCACAAGTGGAACGTGTGGGTGCTGAGCTACAGCCCGGAGCGCCAGCGCGAGCTGATGAGCCTCATCGGCATCCGCAACGCCGACTGGCGCTCCCTCACCGCGACGCTGTTCACGGCGCTCGGCGTGATTACCGCGCTGCTGCTGCTGTGGTCGCTGCGCCGCCTGGCGCGGCCCGACCCGGTGCAGCGCGCCTGGCGCGCGTTCTGCGCCAAGCTCGCGGCGCACGGCGTCGAGCGCTCGCCGCACGAGGGGCCGCGCGATTACGCCGCGCGCGCGGCGCGCGCGCTGCCGGGGGCGCGGCGCACGATTCTGCATATCGCCGAGCTGTACATCGCCCTGCGCTACGGCCCGCATGCCACGGCGCGGCGCACGAAGCAGCTGCGGCGCCTGGTCCGCGAGCTGCGCCTGACGTGACGAGATTACTTCTCGCCCTGTGGCTGGCGTCGGTTGCGGCCGGCGCCGCCGGCAACAGCCCGAGCTACGCCGAGCGCCCGGAGGTGCAGGAATTCATCCGCGAAGTGTCCGCGCGCCATGGCTTCGACGAGAAGGAGCTGACCTATCTTTTCTCGAAGGTGCATCGCACCGAGCCGGTGCTCGAGGCGATTCAGCCGCCGCCGCCGAAGGCCCGCTCCTGGGAAGAGTACCGCGCAAATTTCGTCAACCCGCGGCGCATCGCCGCCGGCAAGGCGTTCTGGAAGACGCATCGCCGCGCGCTGGCGCGCGCCGAGCGCCGCTACGGCGTGCCGGCCGAATACATCGTGGCGATCATCGGCGTGGAAACCTTCTACGGCCGCTATGCCGGGCGCTGGCGCGTGGTCGACGCGCTTACCACGCTCGCCTTCGATTACGCGCCGCGCTCACCGTATTTCCGCAGCGAGCTGGAGCACTACCTGCTGTTGTCGCGGGATACCGGCGGAGACGTCTTTGCCGTGCGCGGGTCGTATGCGGGCGCCATCGGCATCCCGCAGTTCATGCCGAGCAGCACGCGGCGCTTCGCCGTGGACTTCGATGGTAGCGGCTCGGTGGACCTGCGCCGCAGCCCGGCCGACGCCATCGGCAGCGTCGCCAATTTCCTGAAGGAGCATGGCTGGCGAAGCGGCGAGGAAGTGCTGTTCGAGGCGAAGCTCAGCGGCGAGGCATGGCGGCCGCTCGCCGACGGCAGCGTGAACGCCAAGCACACGCTCGATGAGCTGCGCAAGGCGGGCGTGGAGTTCGAGGCGCCGGGCGCCGGGGAAGCGCGTGCCGCGCTGGTCGAGCTCGAGACTCCCGAGCGGCCGAGCGAGTACCGCGTCGGCCTGCACAACTTCTATGTCCTCACGCGCTACAACCGCAGCGCCTTCTACGCTTCGGCGGTGCACGACCTTGCGCACGAGCTCAAGAAAGGTCAGGTCTTGGGCAAGTAAAGCAGAGGATCGACCGGCGCCGCGCCCTTGCGGATCTGGAAATGCAGCTTCGGCCGCTCGGCATCGGTGCTGCCGATCTCGGCGATCTTCTGGCCTCGCGCCACCGCCTGCTGCTCCTTCACCACGACATCCTGATTGTGCGCGTAGACGGTGATGTAGCCGTTGTCGTGCTTGATAACCACCAGTTTGCCCATTCCCTGGATGCCGGTGCCGACGTAGGTCACGCGGCCGGACGCCGCAGCGAGCACCGGGTCGCCCGGCTTGCCGTCGATATCGATGCCTTTTTTGCGCGGCTCGGCGAACTCGGCCAGGATGCGCCCCTTGGCCGGCCAGCCGAACAGGCCGGGCCCCGCGGCGACCGGCGGCGCGGGTTTCGGCGCCTCCGCGCGCCTCGCAGGCTCGCCGCCGAGCGGCCGGGATTCGACCGGGCCGACGCCGCGCGCGGCGCTCACCTGCGCCTGGCCCGGGGGCGGCGTGACGCGCAGCTGCTGGCCGACCTGGATCTTGGTCGGGTCCTCCAAGTGGTTCCACTGCGCCACTTCGCGATAATCGGCACCGCTGTCAAGCGCAATGCTGTAGAGCGTGTCGCCGCGCTTGACGATGTAGTAGTCCGGCGATTGCGGCACGCTCGCCGGCGCAGGCGGCGCGGCGAGCGGCCTGGCCGCCACCGCCTTGGGCTTGGCGCTACGCTCGACGACCGGCGCGGGACTGCGCCGCGTGGCGCAGGCCGCGCAGGCGACGACGAGAACCAAGATCAGCGCTATTCTTGCGGTGTTCAAGCCTTTCCCATCTCCAGCGGCACGAAGCGCACCGCATCGAGCTCCGACTCGGTGAAGCCGCGCGCGCCGCGCTCGACCAGCACCAGCCGCTGGCCCTGTCCTTCGTGTAGCGGCAGTATCATTCTGCCACCCGGCGCGAGCTGCCGTAACAGCGCTTCGGGCACCTGGCGGGCCGCCGCGGCCACCACGATTGACTGGAACGGCGCCGCCTTTTCCAGACCGGCATAGCCGTCGCCGTGCATCAGGCGCAGATTGGCGAGCCGCAACCCGAACAGGTTGGCCCGCGCCCGCTCGAGCAGGCCCTTGATGCGCTCGATGGAATAGACCTCGGGAAAGATGTTCGCGAGCACCGCGGCCTGGTAGCCGCAGCCGGTGCCCACCTCCAGCACGTTCTTGGGTTCCCTGTCGCGGATCAGCGCCTCGATCATGCGCGCCACCACGTAGGGCTGGGAGATGGTTTGCGCGTAACCTATGGGCAGCGCGGTATCCTCGTAGGCGCGGCTGGCGAGCGCCTCCTCGACGAAAAGATGCCGCGGCACCGCCGCCATCGCACCGAGCACCCGCTCGTCGCGAATGCCGCTGTCGCGCAGCCGCTGCACCATGCGGCTGCGGGTGCGCTGCGAGGTCATGCCTATCCCATGCCGGTGCTTCACTTCGAGAGCCATTCCCGCGCCAGCGGCAGCTGCGCGTTGTGGGTGAGGTCCAGGCGCAGCGGCGTGACCGAGACCTTCAGATTGTCGACGGCGTTGAAGTCCGTGCCCGGGCCGGCGTCCTGCGCGCCGCCGGCCGGGCCGATCCAGTATGCCGTCTCCCCGCGCGGCGTCTGCAGCTTGACCACCGGCTCTGCCTTGTGGCGCTTGCCCAGCCGCGTGACCTCGATGCCGCGCAGGCGCGCCGGCTCGACGTCGGGCACGTTGACGTTGAGCAGCACCGGCTCGTGAATCGGCTCGCGGCGAAAGCGCTCGACCAGCTGCAGCGCGATGCCGATGGCGCTGTCGAAATGCTCGCCGGCCTTGCTGGTGAGCGACACGGCGAACGACGGGATGCCGAGCAGGTAACCCTCGGATGCGGCCGCCACGGTGCCTGAATAGATGGTGTCGTCGCCCATGTTCGCGCCCAGGTTGATCCCCGAGACTATGAGGTCGGGCGTGAAGTCGAGCAGCCCGGTCACCGCGATGTGCACGCAGTCGGTCGGCGTGCCGTTCACCGAGAAAAAGCCGTTGGGTGCCCGCCGCACGGTGAGCGGCCGGTCGAGCGTAAGCGAGTTCGAGGCGCCGGACCGATCGCGCTCGGGCGCGACCACCGTCACCTCCCCCACTTGGCTCAGGGCCTCGGCGAGCAGCGTAATGCCCGGCGCGAAGTAGCCGTCGTCGTTGGAGACCAGGATTTTCATGCGATCGATTTTACAACTCGCTGCATTTCTACCGGTTCTGCTGACCGCCGGCTTCGCGCACGCGCAGGCCGGCCTGCAGTATCGCGTGGAGATCGCGGCGCCGGCGGAGCTCGCGCGCACGCTGCGCCAGGGACTCAACCTGGTGAGAGCGCGGGA
>DATACE010000081.1:0-7009 GCA_036259215.1 Burkholderiales bacterium
CGGTCGCGCGCTTGAAAGCCGCATTGCCAAGCGCATATCCGCCATTCGTTGCTGTTCTGATCTCCTCGAGCTCCGGGTCTGCCATCTGCCCGAACAGGTCCCGATAAACGGCCTGCCGCTCGCCCGGCGTCCGGCCTAGACGTTCGTATTCGATGTTGGGGGTCAGGAAGGGCTGAATCTGCCCCTTCGCATTAGCGGCATGGCTTGACCAGGCGTACTCGTCCGCGCGGACAACGAGGCGCGCCCGCACCGGGTTCAACTCGATGTACCGGTAGCAGCTAAGCACGTAGTGCTCGGACTGCACCAGGCAGGACTTAAAGCGCCCCTCCCAGAGATGGCCACGCTTTAGGTAGCGCTTGTTCACATACTGCGCATATAGCTGGCCGATGCCTTTCATCAGCCTTGCGCATCCCTGGTCTTCGTCCGGCGTAACGAGCAGATGCACGTGGTTGGTCATGAGGCAATACGCGTGCAGCTGGCACCGTGCGCGCGGCAGAAGCCTTGCGAGGTGGTTGAGATAGAAGCCGCGATCTTCATCATCGAAGAAGCAGTCCGCCCGGTCGTTGCCGCGCTGCATGACGTGGACGGCGATTCCGGGGAGCATGATGCGCGCGCGCCTGGGCATGCTCGAGTCAACGGGCCGGCACGCGGGTCGTTGACAGGAAAAACGTGGTCTGTCCCTGATTAGCCTTTGACGACGAGCAGGCCCTTGAGGTAATCCCCCTCGGGAAATTCCAGCGCCACCGGATGGTCGGCAGCGGCGCCGAAGCGCTCGATGATCTTGGCGGGCGCGCCGGCGTCGAGGGCGGCGCCGGCGACGATGGACTGGAACAGCTCGGCGGACACGCCGCCGGAGCACGAGAAGGTGGCGAGCAGCCCGCCGGGGGCGAGCAGCTTCAGGGCGAGCAGGTTGATGTCCTTGTAGGCACGCGCGGCGTTGCGCGCCTGCGCGGCGGTGGGCGCGAACTTCGGCGGGTCGAGAATCACCATCTGGAAGCTGGCGCCGCGGTCGCGCAGCTTGCGCAGCTCGGCGAACACGTCGGCCTCGACGAAGCTCAGCTTCGCCGGCTCCAGCGCATTGGCGGCGAGGTTCTCGCGCGCCACTTCCAGCGCCGCGGCGGAGCTCTCGATCGCCGTGACGCGCGCGGCGCCGCCGGCGAGCGCGGCGATGGCGAAGCCCCCGGTGTAGGAGAAGCCGTCGAGCACTTCGCGTCCGGCGGCAAGCTCGCGCACGCGCTGGCGGTTCTCGCGCTGGTCGAGGAAAAAGCCGGTCTTCTGGCCCTGCTCGACGTCGACGCGGAAGTTCAGGCCGTACTCGACGATCGGGCAGCGCGACGCATTGCGGTTGCCGCGCGCGAAGCCCACGCGCGGCGCCAGCCCTTCGAGCTTCCTCACCTCGGCGTCGGAGCGCTCGAAAATCGCCTCGCTCGCGGTCAGCTCGGCCAGCAGATCGAGGATCGGCTCGCGCCAGCGCTCGACGCCGGCGGCGAGGAACTGCGCGACCAGCACGTCGGCGTAGCGGTCGACGATCAGGCCGGGCAGGCCGTCGGACTCGCCGTGCACCAGGCGCAGCGCGTTGGTATGGCGGCGCGCCGCCAGCGCCTCGCGCAGCGCGAGCGCGCGCGCCAGCCGGTGGCGGAAAAACGCGGCGTCGATCTCCTCCTCCGCGAAGCTCCAGACGCGCGCGCGGATCTGCGAGCTCGGGCTGTAGGCCGCCTGCGCCAACCGCCGGCCGCTCGCGTCGTGCAGCGCCACGGTGTCCCCCGCGCCCGGCTTCCCGGTCACCTTCTCGACCGCGCCCGAGAACACCCAGGGATGGCGGCGGCGCAGCGATTTTTCGCGGCCGCGCTTGAGGACCACGGCGCTCATTTCTTCTTCGCGCGGGGATGCGCGGCGTCGTACACCTTGGCGAGTGCCTGGAAGTCGAGGTGGGTATAGATCTGCGTGGTGGAAATGCTGGCATGGCCGAGCAGCTCCTGCACCGCGCGCAGGTCCTGCGAGGATTGCAGCATGTGCGAGGCGAAGGAGTGGCGCAGCATGTGCGGATGCACGCGCTCGGACAGTCCGCGGCGCCGCGCCCAGGCGCGCAGCCGCGTACCCACCAGCGAAGGGCCGATGCGCTTGCCGCGCGTGCCGACGAAAAGCGCGCGCTCGCCCGGCGCCGCGAGCTGCGCGCGCGCCTCGAGCCAGCGCTTCAGCGCCTGGCAGGCGTGCGCGCCCACCGGGACGGTGCGCGTGCGCGCGCCCTTGCCGGTGACCGTGACCACTGCCTCGCGCAGGTCCAGGCCGTCGTCCACGTTGAGCGCGATGAGCTCGGCGCGGCGCAGACCCGAGGAGTAGAGCAGCTCGAACATGGCGGCGTCGCGCATCAGCTCGGCGCCCTCGGGCGCCTCGTCCAGCAGGCGCTGCGTCGCCTCCACCGACAGCGCCTTGGGCAGCGGGCGCGCGGCGCGCGGCGCGCGTATGCCGACCACGGGGTTGGCGCGGTACCCGCGGTGCCGCACCAGCCAGTGGAAGTAGCCGCGCCACGCCGAAAGCATCAGCGCGAGGGTGCGCGGCGCCAGGCCCTTGGCATGCATGAGCGCCACGAAGCGGCGCACTTGCGCAGGCTCGAGCCGGGCCGGGTCCATGTCCTTGAGCAAGGAGAACAGCAGGTCGAGCGCATGCCCGTAGTTGCGCAGCGTGGCCGGCGAAAGGCGGCGCTGGTGCTTCAGCGCATCGAGGTACTCGCGGGTCAGAGCCGCGCCGTCACTCCGGCCGCGCATAGCTCGCCGATGCGCCGGAGGTAGAGCGTGCCCATCTCCGGAAAAAAGCGCTGCAGGTCCTCGCTAGCCAGCGCGAGCAGCCCGAATACCGACGTGTGGCCTAGCGGCACCAGCGCGAGCGAGCGCACGTGCTCGGCGGCGCCGTCGAACCAGGGCGTGAACGGGTTGCCCGCCGCCGGCCCGCATTGCGGCGCCGCCATGGTCTCGGCGTGGCGCCGCTGCGCCTCGCTCACCGCGCCGGCCTCCGGGAAATCGGCGGGCACCGACTTGCCCCAGACACGCAGCACGACGTGCGGCACGGCGAAGTCCTCGCGCAGGTGAAAGTAAAGCGAGTGCACCAGCGCCGGGAAGTCGCGCGCGCCGGCCAGCGCCGCCGACAGCCGGTGCACCTTCTCGCTGATGGCGTCGTTCTCCTCGGCGAACTTGATCACCTCGCCCAGCTTGCCTTCGAGCAGCTTCACCTTCTCGCGCAGCGCCACGGCCTGGCGCTCGGCCAGCGGAATGGCCCGCCCGCCGTAGGGATGCGGCACCTGGATGGACTCGAGCAGATCCGGATGCTGGTCGAAAAACTTCGGATGGGTGCGCAGAAAGCGGGCGACGTCGTCGGTGGTCATCGGGTTGTTATAGTTTTTTTGGCTCTTACAGTTCCAGGGTTCCTTCGTACACCGCTTGCGCCGGGCCTTTCATCCAAACGGCATTGTCGCCGCCGGCCCAAGCGATGGTCAACGTTCCTCCGCGCGTGTCGACGCGCACCGGCGAGTCGAGCAGGCCGCGCTGCATGCCGTAGGCCGCCGCCGCGCACGCGCCGGTGCCGCACGACAGGGTTTCGCCGGCGCCGCGTTCCCAGACGCGCAGGGCGATGCGCTGCCGCCCAAGCACCTGCATATAGCCGGCGTTCACCCGGTTGGGAAAGCGCGCGTGCCGCTCGAGCAGCGGGCCCTGGGTGGTGACCGGCGCGCTCGCCACGTCCTCCACCACCTGTACGGCATGCGGGTTGCCCATCGACACCAGGGCGACTTCCACGGTCTGCCCGCCGGCGAGGCTCAGGCTGACCTCGCCTTGGAACGCCGGGGGCCCCATGTCCACGCTCACCTCGCCATCGTCTTCCAGGCGCGGCGCGATCGGCCCGCCCAGCGTCTCGACGCGGATCTCGCGCTTCGCGGTGAGCCCCCTGGCATGCACGAACTTGACGAAGCAGCGCGCGCCGTTGCCGCATTGCTCCACCTCGCCGCCGTCGGCGTTGAAGATGCGGTAGCGGAAATCCGCGCCCGCGGCGCGCGGGCGCTCCACCACCAGAACTTGGTCGCAGCCTACGCCTAGATGGCGATCAGCCAGCCTTTTGATCTGCTCTTTGTTTAAATCGAAGCTCTGCCTCGTGGCATCAATCACCACGAAGTCGTTGCCCGCGCCATGCATCTTGGTGAAGGCAAGTCTCATCCGGGCTGGCGCAGGGACTCCTGGATGCGGGCGCAGATGCGCTCGACCGAGGCGTCGTCTAGCAGCGGGTGGATCGGCAGCGAGAGCACGCTGCGCGCCGCCGCCTCGGAGGCGGGCAGCGCGAGGTCGCGGTGGAACGCCTCGTAGGCCGGCTGGCGGTGCAGCGGCATCGGGTAGAACACCGAAGAGGCGATGCCGGCCTGCCCCAGCGCCTCGCGCAGCGCGTCGCGGCGCTCGCAGCGCAGGGTGAACTGGTGGTAGACGTGCTTGCCGCGCGAGTCCTCCGCCGGCAGCTCGAGCTTTGCGCCCTTCAGCTTGTCGCGGTAGCGCTGGGCGATGCGCCGGCGCACCGTGTTGAACTGGTCGAGCCGGGTCAGCTTGACGCGCAGGATGGCGGCCTGCAGCTCGTCCAGGCGGCTGTTCCAGCCCACGCGCTCGTGCAGGTAGGTCTGCCGGCTGCCGTGGTGGCGCAGCATGCGCAGCAGCCGGTCGTAGTCGGCATTGCGCGTGGTGACCAGGCCGGCGTCGCCGGCGGCGGCAAGGTTCTTGGTCGGGTAGAAGGAAAAACAGCCGAAATCACCCCAGCTTCCCGCGCGCCGGCCCTGGTACTCCGCGCCGAGCGCCTGCGCGCAGTCCTCGATCAGCACGAGATTCCTGTCTTTGCAGACTGCGCTGATTTCATCCAGCGCAGCACATTGCCCGAAAAGGTGCACCACGATGACGGCGCGCGTCTTGGGCGTCAGCCGCTGCTTCAGCGCATCGGCCGAGAGGTTGAAGGTGCGCGGGTCGACGTCGGCGAAGATCGGCGTCGCGCCGGTGTAGGACACGGCCTCCGCGGTGGCGAAGAACGTAAAGGCGGGCAGCACGACTTCGTCGCCCGCGGCGATGCCGGCCGCCACGAGCGCGAGGTGCAGCGCGTCTGTGCCCGAGTTGCAGCCGACCGCGTGCGGCGCGCCGACGTAGGCGCCCAATTCGCGCTCCAGCGCCTCGCCCTCCGGTCCGAGCACATAGCGCCCCGAGGCGAGCACGCGGGCGACCGCCGCGTCGATTTCCGTCTTGAGCATGCGGTATTCCGCCGCCGGATCCACCATGGGAATGGGAGTGTTCATCCGAACCTTTGCAGCCTTTCTCTGACCAGCCTGCCGACTTCGAGGGCGAGCTTGAGCGCGCGTGCGCCTTGCGCACCGTCGACGCCGGCCGGCTCGCTTTTCAGAATCGACGAAACGAATTGCTCCGCCTGCACGGCGAGCGCGTCGCCGCCCGCGTAATTCTCCTCCTGCTCCTCGATGGCGCCGCCGGTCTGCCTCACGTAGCGCAGCCTGCCTGCCTGCAGGTCGGCCGAGACGTACAGGTCGGTCTGGAACACGCGCAGCTTGCGCACCGGCGCCTGACTCACGCGGCTCGCCGACAGGCTCGCCACGCAGCCGTCGGAGAACTCGATGCGCGCATTGGCGATGTCGATGTCGCCGGTGAGCACGCGAAAGCCGCATGCGCCGACGTCGCTCACCTCGCCCTTGGCGAGCGAAAGCGCAAGGTCCAGGTCGTGGATCATGAGGTCGAGCACCACGTCCACGTCCGCGCCGCGCTGCTTGAAGCCCGAGAGCCGCTCGGCGTCGATGAAAAGCGGCCGCTGCATGCGGGCGGCCAGGGCGCGAAAGGCGCCATTGCAACGCTCCACGTGGCCGACGTGCAGCACGCGCTTTTTCTGTCCGGCGAGGCGCACCAGCTCATCGGCTTCGCGCAGGTCCACGGCGATCGGCTTCTCGACGAGCACATGCAGGCCGGCCTCGAGGCAGGCGCCCGCCACTTCGCGGTGGCGCTCGGTGGGCACGCAGACCACGGCGGCGGCGGCCATGCCCAAGATGGCCCGGTAATCCGTGTGCGCGGCGCAGCCGTGCGCCGCCGCCAGCGCCTCGGCGCGCACGCGGTCGGCATCGACGACCGCCACGAGCTTGCAGTCGCTGCGCGCGGCAAGCTTCTGGGCGTGGTAGCGGCCCATGTGGCCCGCCCCCACGACGGCGACGTTCAATAGAATCTCGGCTCTCCCGGCGGGCGGGTCTTGAACCGCTTGTGCAGCCAGTGATACTGCTCGGGCATCTCGAGCACGCGCTCCTCGATGAAGGCGTTCATGCGGCGGGTGTCGGCCGCCTCGTCGCCGCTCGGAAAGACCTTCCAGGCCGGGTAGAGCCGCACGACATAGCCGCCGCGCGGCAGCATGCGGGTGACGCAGGGCACGACGCTCGCGCCGGTAATGCGGGCAATATACGACAGTCCCGGCACGGTGGCCGCGGGCACGCCGAAGAACGGTACGAAGATCGAGCTCTTCGGCCCGAAATCGAGATCGGGCAGGTAATACAGCATCAGGCCGTCCTTCATCGCCCGCACCGCCTTGCGGATGCCCTCCTGGCGCGACACCAGCCGGATGCCGAAGCGCGAACGACCCTCGTGCAGCATGCGGTCGAAGCGGCGGTCCTTCTGCCGCGAATACATGCTCACCATGGGGAATTCCTGGGACAACCGCATGCCGCCGGCGTCCAGGCCCTCGAAGTGCGGCGCGAACACCACGACCGGCTTGCCGGCGAGCGCGCGCAGATGCTCCAGGCCTTCCAGCGCGATCATGTCGCGCACGCGCTCTGCGGGCGCCCACCAGAGCACGCCGCGCTCCAGGAAGGCGCGCACGAAAATGCGAAAGTGCGCGCGCGCAAGCCGCTCGCGCTCCTCGCCGCTCATCGACGGAAAGCATTTCTCGAGGTTGATGGGCGTCACGCGCCGGCGCTCGGCAATCAGCCAGAACATGAGGTTGCCGG
>DATACE010000082.1:0-7788 GCA_036259215.1 Burkholderiales bacterium
GAACGACTCGCGCGAGGAGATCCAGACCACCAACGAGGAGTTGCAATCGTCCAACGAGGAGCTGGAGACGACCAACGAGGAGCTGCAGTCCTCCAACGAAGAGCTGGAAACCACCAACGAGGAGCTGCAGTCGACCAACGAGAAGCTGGAGACCATGAACGAGGAGCTCCAGTCCACCAACGAGGAGCTGCAGGCGGTGAACGAGGAGCTGCGCCAGCGCACCGCGGAGGCGAACCGGTCGAACGCCTTCCTCGGCGCAGTGCTGAGCAGCCTGCGCGCCGCGGCCATCGTGGTCGACCGCGACCTGAACGTGATGGTGTGGAACCCGCGCGCCGAAGACCTTTGGGGATTGCGTCACGACGAAGTGCGCGGCAAGACGGTGCTGAACCTCGACATCGGCCTGCCGGTGGGCGAGCTGCGCGCGCCGATGCGCGCCTGCCTCCTGGACGGCGCCGGGCACCAGGAAGTCACGCTGACGGCGGTCAACCGTCGCGGCAAGTCGATCCGCTGCCGCGTCACCTGCACGCCGCTGATGTCTTCCGAGCAGAAACCCGACGGCGTAATCCTGATGATGGAGGAAGCGGCCTGAAGTTTGCTTTGAGGTGCCGGTGGCCCCGCGCAAGGACATCGTCGTCATCGGCGCCTCCGCCGGCGGTATGGAGGCATTGCAGAAGCTGGTGAGCCGCCTGCCCGCCGACCTGCCCGCGTCGCTGTTCGTGGTGTGGCACCTCTCCCCCGGCATCAAGAGCATCCTGCCCGCGGTGCTGAGCCGCGCCGGGCCGCTGGAAGCGGTGCATCCGGCCGACGGCGACCGCATCGAGCCCGGCCGCATCTACGTGGCGCCCAACGACCACCACATGCTGCTCGAGAACGGCTATATCCGCATCACCAAGGGCCCCAAGGAAAACCGCTTCCGCCCGGCGGTCGACCCGCTGTTCCGCTCCGCGGCCTACATCTACGGCCCGCGCGTCGTCGGCGTCGTGCTGACCGGCGCGCTCGACGACGGCACCGCGGGCCTGTACACCATCAAGCTGCGCGGCGGCACCGCGATCGTGCAGGAGCCCGCCGACGCGATGATCCGCTCCATGCCGCTCAACGCGCTCGAGCATACCGAGGCGGACTACCGCCTGCCGGCAGGCGAGATCGGCGAGCTGCTCGGTCGCCTGGTGCGCGAGCACGCGCCTGCGGCGCCGGCGCTGCCGCCAGAAGAAGACCAGAAGACGCATAACGAGCTGCGCATCGCCGCGGGTCAGAACGCGCTGGAGGAAAACGTCATGCCGTTCGGCGAGCTCAGCCCGTTCACCTGCCCGGAATGCAACGGGGTGCTGACCATGATCCGCGAGGGCAGCGTCATGCGGTTTCGCTGCCACACTGGCCACGGCCTTTCACCGAGCACGCTGCTCAGCGCCATCTCGGGAAGCGCCGAAGAGCGCCTCTATGACGCAATACGGGTCATGGACGAGGCCATCCTGCTCCTCAACAAGCTCGGCGAGGAATTTACGCAGGCCGGCAATTCGCGCGCCGCCGAAGAATGCTTCGACCGGGCGCGCGCCGCCTACGAGCGTTCGCAGCCGATCCGCGAAGTGGCGATGCAGGGCGGAACGCTTTAGCCCGCCAGGGCGGCTGCGAGCGCGTCCCGAGTGGCTTATCGTGGGTTCGTTACGGAAATCAGGCGCCGCAGGGCGAAGGCGCCGGCAAACAGCGCTCCCATGCCGATGAGAATCGCGCGCGGCGGGAGCGCGCGGGCGGTGCTGCGCACCATCGCGCCGGTGCGCGGCCGGGCAAGCTGCAGGCGGCGCTTGGACATCTGCCGGCCGAGCTCGCCCAGCCGGTCGGCGAGCAGCGCCTCGGCATGCGGCAGGAGCATGGTCTCCTCGTCCGCGACGTGGTGGATGACCGCGCGCATCAGGTCCATGAACGTCGCGTCGTACTGCTCGCTCGCCGGATCCATGGCGCGCAGCGCCGCGATGAGCGCGCGCATCTCCGCGTGCTCCGGAAAGGCCTTTGCCACTTCGGCGGAGCCGGCGGCGCGCAGCGCGGGATAAAAGATCTCTTCCTCGACCTGGGCATGCACCTCGAGCGAAAGGCAGATCATTTCCACGATTCCGTGCTTCGTGCGCGGGCTGGCATCGAGCGCGTAGCGGTGGAACGTCGCCATGACCCGGGTATGGTCCATGCGAATCATGTCGGTGGCGCTCGGCGACACCACGTTCAGGAGAGGATTCATGCTGCGTTGCGCATGCAAGCCGCGTACCCGCAGGCGTTCATCTTGCTAGGAAGGACCGTGGACCTGACGGAAGCGTTTCGGCACAACCCGGACGGCTCGTGGTACTGCGTCGCGCCGGTGACGCTGGACCATCCGAAGGGGCGCGTCCAGATCACGCCCGGGAGCACCTTCACCCGCGGCAAGCCGTTCATGGGTGTCGATGTGGCCGAGTGGCTGGACCAGGCCATCGCGCAGTACGCTGCCCGCCGGGCCGATTAGTGAGCTTTCTCGGACCCGATGACTGCCCCCCAGCACCGCCGGTGCGGGCCGGGCTGCCCGCGCTGATCCTGCACGAGGCCTGCGAGGCTGCGGGCGGCGTTGCGCACCTGGCCGCATTGCTTGCCATACCGGAGCATGAGCTCGCGCGCTGGCTCGAGGGCGACGGGACGCCGCCCGAGGACGTCTACCGCGCCTGCGCCGAGATCGTGCTGCTCAACGACGGCGGCGCTGCGTCCTCGTAGCGCGGGTCGCGCGTTTCGCCGTCATAGAAGGCGATGTGCGGTGCGCCAGCAGCGTGGCGCAGCTTGGCCGGGTCGAGCTTGATGGTGAACAACGGAAACACCGGGCCGGCGTTGTTGACGACCCGCAGCACGATCGAGGGATGGCCGTTGACCGAGACGAGCTCCGACACGCGGCAGAAAAGCAGCGGGCCGACCCTGTGGCGGTGGATCACCCGGGTTCCCGCAATCTGGCCGTCGCGGCGCATGGCCGCAAAATTATAGGCGCTTTATTCCTGCGTAATAGCGATTTCGGTGCGCAATACGCTGCGCCCGGCGAGGCGCGCCTGCCAGACCAGAGTCGCGGCCGGCACGCGCTGATCGAAGCCGCGCGACACCCAGCCGGCGATCGGCACCAGGCTGCCGCGGTAGACGAGGCTGCGCGCCCCGCTTGCCTGCGGCAGCGCGAGTTGCAGGCGCCGGGTTCCCCGTACGATCAGGAAGCCGCTCTCCAGCGGCTCCACGACGCAATCCTCGTGGCAGTGGAAGTACAGCTCGACCTGGTGGTCCTCCTCCATCTCGAGCGTGTCTTCGATCACCAGCCGGCGCGCGAGCTTGTCCAGCTCGATGAGACGGCGGTGCTTTACCGGGTCGCCGAGGCCGAGGTAGCCGTCGCGCCAGCCCTCGAAAATGTCTTTCTGCGCGGACGACAGCCACAGGCTGCAGCCGCTGGGCGCCCGCGCGGGCTCGAGGGCGTCGACGCGCAGGCCGTTGCGGGCGGCGGCGCTGTTGAAGTAGCGCCGCCAGGCATTGCGGCCCGGCTCGGGGTAGGTGCCCGGATCCACCAGCAGCTCGCGTCCGCCAACCGAGAGCGCGAAGCCCAGGCTGGCCGTCGCGGCCACCAGCCGGATTTCGCCCGGCGCGTCCAGCTCGACGCCCATCACGTAGGTGCCGTCCTCCGGAAAGCTCTGGCGCACCGGCAGACGGGTTTTCTCGACGTCGAGCTCACGATAGGCCGCCTCCGCGTCCGCACCGAGCAGCCAGCGCGTGGCGTCCGCCAGGCGGCCGGCTTTCTGCTTGAAGTCGCCGCGCTGGAACAGGATGGCGCCGCTGGCGAGAAGCGGGCCGAACGCCTCGCCTTCGCCATGCATGAGCACGTGGCCGCCCGCGTCCATCATCGAGCTCACGTAGTCGAGCAGCGCCTCCAGCCGCGCCTCGAAATCCGCCGAGAACCACTCCTGGTTGGCGCGGCCGGCGACCAGGCAGGCGAGCAGCGGCCCGAGCAACCGCGGATGGAAAGCCAGGCGCGAGGCGTCCTCGAGGATGCGCTTCGCGCTCGCGCACCACTCGCGTGCCTGCGGCCAGTGCGGCCAGGTAAGCGCGGCCTGGAACACGCTCGCCGCCTCGACGACCAGCGGACGCAGGTCCGGGCCATGCAGCGACAGCCAGCCGCGGATGAAATACGCGTGCTCGTAGGCCGAGCGCAGCCACGCCTCGCGCAGCGCGGCATGGCGCTCGAGCAGCGCGCCGCCGGCGCCGCCGACCAGCTGCCAGGCCACAGACCAGTGCGCCAGGCGCCGCGCGGCCTCGCATGCGCTGGACCAGTTGGCGCCGCGGCCGTAGGGACAGGCGATGATCCAGCTTTCAAGGTGCTCGGCGAGCGCCTCGGCGTGGCGGCGCCGGCCGGCAAGCGCGTAGGCTTGCGCGAGCGTCACCACGTGGCGATGGCGGTTCACCTCACGCAGATACTCGATGTCGCCGACCAGGTCCGCGTTGGCGCAGTCCAGCGTTTTGCCGAAGGCGAGCGGCGCTTCGATGCCGGTCTTGGGGTCGCGGTTCCAGCGCGGCGGCGTGCCGAGGTCCACGCCCCGCAGCGCGTGCACGTCGAGCCAGCCGTCGGCTATGCGGTCGGCTGCGGCGAGATAGCGCTCGGCGGCGATGCCCTCGCCCTTGCCGACCCAGAAGGTGGCCTTCGCGCCCAGGTCGGCCGGCGGCATGCGGGGCGCGCCGAGCAGCCCCGCGCGCTCGAGCCGCGCCTGCAGCGCGCGCAGCGCGCGCCAGGCGAGCTGCGCCGGTCGTAGTTTGTTTTTTAGCCGGGCCGGTAGGTCCGGTGCCAGATTTCGAGGTTCAGCAGCGTCCAAAGAAGCGTCTCATGGTTCTTCTTTCCCTTGAGGTGCTCGTCGAGCACCTTGTCCAGCGCCGGCGCATCGTAGTACTGCCGCGTGACAGACGTTCGGCTTTGCAGATGGTCCAGCGTGAAATCGCGCAGCTCGTTTCGCAGCCAGCCGCCCACGTCCAGCCGCCAGCCGCCTTTGGCGCGCTGCGCGAGCGGGGCCGGCAGCAGCCGCGCGGCCGCCTCGCGCAGGATGCGCTTGGTGGTAAAGCCGCTCACGCGCTGCTCGTCGGGCAGCGCCGAGACGTACTCGGCGATGCGGTGATCGAGGAACGGCAGGCGCACCTGCATCCCGGCGGCGGCGCGGTCGATGCGCTCCAGCAGCTGGTCGGGCAGCCAGGCGCTCTGGTCGGCGTACAGCGCACGCCGCAGCGGGCTTACCTGGGGGTCGATCGCCTCGTTTTTTTCCACGGGAAAAGATTGCTTCAGCAGAGAGCGACCCATCCCGTTCATTCGCAGCGGTCCCGCGGCGCTGTCGAAACGCCCGGCGCTCACCAGCGGCGCGAGCAGGCGCGCGGGGAACGCATCCACGCCGCCGCATACCACGTCGGCGACGTAGCGGCGGTAGCCGCCGAGCACCTCGTCGCAGCCGTCGCCCGTCAGCACGGTCTTCACGCGGCGGCCGGCCTCGTCGGCCAGCCGGCACAGCGCGAGGTCCGAGGGGCGCGCCACCGGCGCGTCGCGCGAGCTCACCAGGTACTCGAGGTGCGCCATCAGCTCCTGCGGCGTCACCACGATCTCCTGGTGCGCGGCGCCGAAATGCTGCGCGACCTGCGCGGCGGCGGGCAGCTCGCTCAGCTTGTCGCCGTCGAAGCCGAGCGAAAAGGTTTGCGGCGGCGCGCCGTTTTTCGCGGCGAGCGCGAGCAGCACCGCGGAGTCCATGCCGCCGGAAAGGAGCAGACCCTGCGCCGCGCGCAGCGCGACTGCCTCCTCCAGCACGGCGAGGAAGCCCTCCAGCGGCTTGCGGTTGCGGCTGGCGACGTACGGCGCCCGATCCGGCGGCGACCAGTAGCGCGCCTCGTGCAGCTTGCCGTGCTGCCACAGACCGTAGCTGCCGGGCGCGAGCTTGCGGATGCCGGCGAACAGCGTGCGCGGCCCCGGCACATAGCGATGCACCAGGCAATCGCGCAGGGCGCAAAGATCGACGCGCGCCGGGTGCTTTTCGAGCAGCGCTTTCGCCTCGGAGGCGAAATACAGGGCGCCGTCGGCCTCGTGCAGGTACAGCGGCTTCTCGCCGAAGCGGTCGCGTGCGAGGAGCAGCCGGTCCTTGCGCGCGTCCCACAGGGCGAAGGCGAAGCCGCCGCGCAGGTGCTTCACCACCTCCTTGTCCCAGTACTGGTAGGCGCGCAGCAGGGTTTCTTCGGGCGCATCGCTCTTGAACGGGAAGCCGTGCTTCGACAGGCTCGCGCGCAGCTCCTGCTCGTTGGCGAAGGCGCCGTCCAGAACCAGCGCGATGTGCGCGGCATGGTCGACGAGCGAGGCGCCGAGCACGGCCTGGCGGCGGCGGTCGCGCTCCACATAGCCCACCAGGCTGGCGATGCCGCGCCGCTCCAGCGCCGCGAGCATCGGCCCGAGCGCCTGCTCGTCGGCCGCGCTGCGCGCCGCGGCTAGCCAGCCTGCGATGCCGGCCATGGCGCGGGCCTCGTCCCGGCGTGCGCCAGGCCCAGCCCGGCGTAGAGCTCTTCCAGCTTGGGCAGCGCGCGCTCCGCGGCGAAGCGGGCCCGCACGGTTTCGCGCCCGGCGGCGCCGATGCGCTCGCCCAGCGTGCGCTCGAGCAGCAGCCGGCGCAGGTGGCGCTGCAGGGTGGCGATGTCGCCCGGCGCGGCAAGCAGGCCGCTCGTGCCGTCGACCAGCACTTCCGGTATGCCGCCCACGGGCGAGGTCACCGCCGGCACGCCGGCGGCCATGGCCTCCAGCAGGCTCATCGGCATGCCCTCGGCGTACGAGGGCAGCGCGAACACCGCCGCACTCTCGAGCAGCGCGCGCTTGCCCGAGGGCCCGACCCAGCCGGTGAACTTCACCGCGTCGGCGATGCCCAGGTGCTCGGCGTACTGCGCCACGGCGACGCGCTCGCCGGCCCCCGCGCATACCAGGCGCACGTCCGGCACGGCGCCGCGCAGCTGCGACACCGCGTCGAGCAGATCGTAGATGCCCTTGTCCGCGTGCAGCCGTCCGAGGAACAGGATCAGGTTGGGGCGCGCGCCGGCGGCGGGCGGCGCCATGACCACGGGGCTGGGAAGCACGGTGGCGCGCACCGAGGCGCTCACCGAATGGATCCACCTCGCCATGCGCTGCGAGGGCACGGCGACGCATGCCGCGCGCTCCAGGAAATAACGCATCACCGCCTGCCCGGTGCCGATGCGGTCGTAGAAGCGCTCGAAGCCGCCGCCGTGCAGGTGCAGGAGCACCGGGCAGCGCGCCGCCATCGCCATGCTCATATAGGCCGCGTCGGCCCAGAAGCGCGCGCCCGCCGCGGTATGCACGTGCAGCACCGCCCTGCGGTACCGCGCGAGCAGCGCGGCAAGGCGCCCCGCAGCCCTGAGACCGGCGGCGGATGTTGCGCCATGCGTGGCCACGTACTCCACCGGCCAGCGCCGGAACAGGCCCTGGGTGCGGTACGCGTCCACCACGGCGGCCATGCCGCCGCGCGTCTCGGGCGCCGCCCCCAGCATGAGGAGCACGGGATAGGGCTTCATGGCTGCTACAGGCGCCAGACGCTGACGCCCTCGCGCCGGAACGGCGCGGGGTCGTACACGCCCTTGATGTCGATCAAGCAGCCGTCCTTCACGATCTTCTGCATGAGCGCGGCGGGCGGCAGCTTCGCCAGGCTGTCGTGCGCCACCGCGAGGATGGTGGCGTCGGCCGCCTGCAGCCCGTCCCAGTCGCACAGGCGCACCCCGTACTCGTGCAGC